>JAICIT010000354.1 GCA_025960445.1 Bradyrhizobium sp.
CGCTTCGTATGAGAGGTTAACGAAACGACGGGCCACAAAGGCCCGAGGACAGGGGACCGTCATGATCAAGGCACTTTCCGCGATCGCCGTCGCGGCCTTCGTGGCCGCTACGCTCGCCATTCTTCCCGGCTTTGCTCCTCAGGTCGAGGCCAGCGTTCCGCAAGCGCTCGCCAAGGGCGATCGGCTGGACATTCGCTCCACTGGTCGGGACTGCTCCCACCAAACCTGGCCGAATTTCGAGGTCTCCTGCCTGCGTGTCGCCGGCTCCAAGACGATGATCCGGCATGCGCGGTTGGTAACGACGGATCGCACGCCATAAGGCGAGCCCCTCGATCAAACCTCGAGACGAGTAGCACAGTGTGGTCTGACCCGATTGGCATCGGCCGCACTAGGCGACGAGATTTACCCCACCCCCGCCGAACCTGCTCGTATTACTCGCCATTGCCGTTGCCGTTTCCATTCCCGTTCTCGGCATCCTCGCCGATATGCTCGACCGAAACCACATGCTCGTCGTCGGCGGTATTGAACACGATAACGCCCTGGGTCGAACGACCCGCAATCCGGATGCCTTCGACCGGACAGCGGATGAGCTGGCCCTTGTCGGTCACCAGCATGATCTGGTCGCTATCCTCGACGGGGAATGACGCCACCAGCTTGCCATTCCGATCGTTGACAGACATGGCGACGATACCTTTGCCGCCGCGGCCGGTGGTGCGGTACTCGAACGATGACGAGCGCTTGCCATAACCGTTCTCGCTAATGGTGAGCACGAACTGCTCGCTGGCGGACATCTCGACGTAGCGTTGTTCGCCAAGCTCGATTGCGCCCGACGCATCCTCGTTGTCGATCCCTGCTTCCTCTTCGACGCCGCCTCGCCGCACCGCGTTGGCGCGGCGCAGATAGGCCGCGCGCTCCTCGGCATCGGCGTCCATGTGGCGCAGGATGGTGAGCGAGATCACCTTGTCGTTTGCCGGCAAGGCGATGCCGCGCACCCCCATCGAGGTACGCCCCGTGAATACCCGCACGTCGGTGACGGGGAAGCGGATGCACTGGCCCCCCGCGGCCGTCAGCAGCACGTCATCGCGTTCCGTACAGATCTGCACGTCTACGATTGCTTCGTCCTGATCGAGCTTCATGGCGATGATGCCGGAGCGCCTGACGTCGACAAAGTCCGACAGTTTGTTACGCCGCACGTTGCCGCCGGTGGTCGCGAACATGACATCGAGGTTGGCCCAGGATGCTTCGTCCTCCGGCAGCGGCATGATCGTGGTGATGCGCTCGCCCTGCTCCAGCGGCAGGATGTTGATCATCGCCTTGCCGCGGGCGTTCGGCGCCGCCATGGGCAACCGCCAGACCTTCTCCTTGTAGACCTGTCCGCGTGAGGAAAAGAAAAGTACTGGCGTATGGGTTGAGGCCACAAACAACCGGCTGACGAAATCCTCGTCGCGGGTTTGCATGCCAGCACGACCTTTGCCGCCACGGCGTTGCGCCCGATATGCCGACAGCGGCACGCGCTTGACATAGCCGGCATGTGACACCGTCACCACCATGTCCTCGCGCTGGATCAGATCTTCGTCCTCGACCTCGCCTTCCTGTTCGATGATTACGGTCCTGCGCGGAGTTGAGAAATCCGACTTCACTTCGGCGAGCTCGCCTTTAATGATCGCCTGAACGCGCGCGCGCGAACGGAGAATATCCAGGTAATCGTTGATTTCCCCGGCCAGCTTGTCGAGCTCCTCCGATATCTCCTCGCGTCCGAGTGCGGTCAGGCGCTGCAGCCGGAGATCAAGGATTGCCTTTGCCTGCTCTATCGACAGGCGCGCGGTGCCGTCGGCGTTGATCCGGTGGCGAGGATCGTCGATCAGCGTGATCATCGCCTCCACGTCCCTGGCCGGCCAGTCGCGCGACATCAGGATATCTCGTGCCGTATTCGGGTCGGGCGAGGTGCGGACCACACGAATGATCTCGTCGATGTTGGCAACCGCGATGGCCAGACCGACCAGCACATGGGCGCGATCGCGGGACTTGTTGAGCAGGAACTTGGTCCGCCGCGTTACCACCTGTTCGCGGAAGGCGACGAACAGCGTCAGCAGATCCTTGAGGTTCATCAATTGCGGCCGGCCACCGTCGAGCGCCACCATGTTGGCGCCGAAGTTGCTCTGCAGCGGCGTGAACCGGTAGAGCTGATTCAACACGACGTCGGGCATGGCATCGCGCTTGAGTTCGACCACGACGCGAAAACCGTCGCGGTCGGATTCGTCACGTAGGTCCGAAATACCCTCTATCTTCTTGTCGCGCATCAGCTCGGCAATGCGCTCGACCATGTTGGCCTTGTTCACTTGATACGGAATTTCCGAGATGATGATCGCTTCACGGTCCTTGCGTATCGTGTCGATCGTCACCTTGCCGCGCATGACGATCGAGCCGCGGCCGAGATGATAGGCCGAGCGGATGCCCTGGCGTCCGAGGATGATTCCGCCGGTGGGGAAATCGGGTCCGGGGATGATTTTGATGAGTTCGTCTATGGTCAGCGCGGGATTTTCGATCAGCGCGACGCAGGCATCGATGACCTCGCCGAGATTATGCGGCGGGATGTTGGTCGCCATGCCGACCGCAATGCCGCCGGCGCCGTTGACCAGAAGGTTCGGGAACTTCGCCGGCAAAACCAGCGGTTCTTTTTCGGAGCTGTCGTAGTTAGGCTGAAAATCGACGGTGTCCTTGTCGATATCATCGAGCAATGAGTGCGCGATCCGGGTCAGCCGCGCTTCGGTGTATCGCATCGCCGCCGGCATATCGCCGTCAACCGAACCGAAATTGCCCTGACCATCGATCAGCGGCACGCGCATCGAAAAATCCTGCGCCATGCGCACCAGCGCGTCATAAACCGACTGGTCGCCGTGAGGGTGGTATTTACCGATCACATCGCCGACGGTGCGCGCGCATTTTCGATAGGCCTTGTTCCAATCGAATCCGTTCTCGTGCATCGCGTAGAGAATGCGCCGATGCACCGGCTTCAATCCGTCACGCGCATCCGGCAGCGCTCGCGCCACGATCACGCTCATGGCGTAATCGAGGTAGGAGCGCTTCATCTCATCGAGGATGGATACGGGACGAATATCCGACGGCGCCGGCGGCTCGCCGGGGATGTTGTCTTCGTTGTCAGCCAAAGGGGAAATCCGTCTATTTTTGTTCAGGAATCATATAGCGTATCGAAGGGGCGCAAACCACCCTTAACTAACTCGCGGGAGGGGTTTTTCCCTTCGTTTTTCCAGTGACTTAGGCGCTGGGCGGCATCCTCCCAGTGCCAGTTTAAATTGCCAACTGGAACCGGCCCGCCGGGCTGGGTTTCGGGGCTGCAAATTTACTCTCCCCGCGTGCTCAAATTGGGCTACGGCCCGAACAGTACCGTATGCAGGATCCGCCCGGCAGCAGCGTGAATAGGCCCGCCACGACAAGGGCGCCTGCGAAAATGGAGATCATGATCCGGCGATGATCGGCAACGCGGTGGGTGTGCGCGCGCCACACGGCAAAGGGAAGCACCGCCAAGGTGAATAGCGACAGAAGATGGATTGGGCTCCAGCCACGGACCAGCCGAATTTCATGAATCCAAAACGAGCTGACCGCCACTCCCGTCATCAACAGAACCCACGTCCAACCGATCGCGCGGTGAGACAGCGTACCTTTTGGGGCTGCGAATTGAACGAGCCCGAGGGCGAAGGCGCTCATCGCCGCAAACGCGTGAAGCGGAATCGCGGGCGCGGCATCAGCAACGGCCCCAGGTTCATTCAGCGGCCTCTCAGAATGGGATGTCGTCATCCATATCGCTGTTGCGAGCACCGGCTGCGACCGCCCGTCTTGGTGCGGCCGTGGAGGGACCGCCTGAGCCGAAATCGCCACCGGAATCATCGGAGCCGAAATTGCCGCCGCCACTCCGGCCATCCAGCATGGTCAGTGCCGAGTTGAAGCCTTGAAGCACTACTTCCGTCGAGTATTTGTCGGCGCCACTCTGGTCAGTCCATTTGCGAGTTTGCAATTGGCCTTCGATGTAAACCTTGGCGCCCTTCTTCAGA
>JAICIT010000355.1 GCA_025960445.1 Bradyrhizobium sp.
CTCGCCAAATCGATGCCGCGCCCGGCGCCCATCACCGTCTATCGCGCACTCGATTTCCTGATGGAAAATGGCCTGGTCCATCGGATCGAGAGCCGGAACGCTTATCTCGCCTGCGGCCACGACCACGACATGGCGGCTATGGTTGCATTTCTGATCTGCGAGACCTGTGGTTCGGTCGGCGAAATTCCGGCAGCGACAGTGGCGCAGAGCCTTGGCGCCGCGGCGCGCGCATCCGGATTCGCGCCAAAGCTATCGGTCGTTGAAATCACCGGCACTTGCGCGCATTGCCAGAAAACCTGATCGGATTTCGGCAATATCTTTCCATTATCGAAAGGCAGATTTTCGCGATCATGCCCCAACAACACGGCGACAAGCCGGAATAACGAGGTTTGATGTCTTCACAGAAATTGAGGACCCCATCGGCGGGGCGTCCGCTCAGCCCTGGCGCGGTGGCGCTCATGCTCGTGCTGTGCCTGAGCTGGGGCTTCAACCAGGTCGCGGTCAAGCTGGCGCTGCCCGATATACCTCCGATGCTGCAGGCGACGATCCGGTCCGCCGGCGCGCTGATCGTGTTGTTTTTGATCGCGCGCATACGCGGCGTGAAAATGTTCGAGCGTGACGGCACATTGCGCGCCGGATTGCTCGCGGGAGTCATTTTCGGGTTCGAATTCTTGCTGATCTATCGCGGCCTGCTGCTGACCTCGGCGTCGCGCGCGGTGGTGTTCCTCTATACCGCGCCGTTTTTTGTGGCGTTCGGCTCATTTCTGTTTCTCGGCGAGCGGCTGCGCGCCTCGCAGTGGGGTGGGCTCGCGCTCTGCTTTGCGGGCGTGGCGCTTGCGATCGGCATTCCCCAGGCGGACGTCGACGCGAACGTGCTGCTGGGCGACTTGATGGTGGTCGGCGGTGGCGCGCTGTGGGGAGCCTCGACCTTGGTGGTCAAGGCGACGGCGCTCATCAAGGCTCCGGCAGAAAAAGGGCTGGCCTATCAGGTCGCGCTGTCGGTTCCGATTCTGGGGCTGGCTGCGTGGATTTTCGGCGAAAACCTGACCCGGGTTCCGGGTCCGTTGGCACTATCGCTGATGGTGTATCAGGCCGTTTGGGTGGTCGGATTGACGTTTTTGATCTGGTTTGAGCTGGTCAAGAGCTATTCGGCCAGCAAATTATCGGCATTTACCTTTATCACCCCTTTGTTTGGCGTCGTTGCTAGCTATTTCATCCTCCATGACACCATGAGCCTGGCCTTTGGCGCCGCGGCGCTGCTGGTAATTGCCGGGCTTTATCTCGTTAACCGGCGGGGCCCGGCCAGCCCGGTTCCGATTGATCCATTGCTGAATGTCACAAAAACCTGATATTCGAGAGCCCATGAACAAGCCCGTAAAACCGCCACAGAACGATGTCGCCGGCCCGAAATCCCGGCATACAACCACCCAGGTCATGGTCGGCAACGTACCAGTCGGTGGCGGCGCCCCGATCGTGGTGCAGTCGATGACCAACACCGACACCGCCGATGTCGCGGGCACCGTGGAACAGATTGCGGCACTTTCGCGCGCAGGCTCCGAATTGGTGCGCATCACGGTCGACCGTGATGAGGCCGCCGCAGCCGTGCCCCATATTCGCGATGCGCTCCGCAAGCGCGGGATCACCACGCCCTTGATCGGCGACTTCCATTATATCGGCCACAAACTGCTGGCCGATTACCCGGCCTGCGCGGAGGCTCTCGACAAATACCGGATCAACCCGGGCAATGTCGGATTCAAGAACAAGCGCGACAGTCAATTCACGGACATTATCGAGATTGCGATCAAGAACAACAAGCCGGTGCGGATCGGCGCCAATTGGGGTTCGCTCGATCAGGAACTGCTGACCCGGCTGATGGAAGACAATGCCAAGTCGCCTGACCCGCTGGACGCGCGCGCGGTGACCCGCGAGGCGATGGTGCAGTCGGCATTGCTGTCGGCGGCCCGCGCCGAAGAGATCGGCATGCCCAAGAACAAGATGATCCTGTCGGCGAAAGTATCGGCGGTGCAGGATCTGATCGCGGTTTACAGGGAACTCGCGTCCCGTTCGGATTACGCCATTCACCTCGGCTTGACCGAAGCCGGCATGGGATCGAAGGGCATCGTGGCTTCTTCCGCTGCGCTAGGCATTCTGCTGCAGGATGGCATCGGCGATACCATACGCATTTCGCTGACGCCTGAACCCGGCGGCGATCGCACGCTTGAAGTGCAGGTTGCCCAGGAGCTGCTGCAAACGATGGGCTTCCGTACCTTCGTGCCACTGGTTGCGGCATGCCCGGGCTGCGGTCGCACAACCTCGACCACATTCCAGGAGCTGGCGCGCTCGATCCAGGATTTCATCCGTGATGAAATGCCGGGGTGGAAGACACAATATCCTGGTGTCGAGGAGCTGAACGTCGCCGTGATGGGCTGCATCGTCAACGGCCCCGGCGAGTCCAAGCACGCCAATATCGGCATCTCGCTGCCGGGCACGGGCGAAGCGCCGGCCGCCCCTGTTTTCGTTGATGGCAAGAAGTTTCGCACCCTCCGCGGCCCGACCATCGCGGCCGAGTTCAAGGCGCTGGTGATCGACTACATTGACCAGCGCTACGGTGCCGGCGCCAAGCCGACCGCCGCCGAATAACGCGCAGCGGTCACACGAGGGCGTGACCGCTGATCCCTTACCGGTTAGGCTTGGCGTAAAGCCATTCGCCGGAGGTCGCCGATGAATTCGCTCGCCAGCAAGCAGGGCCCACGCTACCGCCATACGCCCGGCGAAGAAGAACCCTACGAAACCATAGCGGTCGAGAAGCTCACGCCCATTATTGGCGCGGAGATATCCGGCGTCGATATCGGCAGGCTGGTCTCGGAGGATTCTCGATCCAATCGCCAGATGGACGAGATCCATCGCGCGCTGACAGAAAATCTCGTGCTGTTCTTCCGGGATCAGCACATCACCCCGCAGCAGCATCTCGCTTTCGGACGCAGGTTCGGCGAACTGCACATCCATCCCGCCGCGCCGCATGAGGGTGACGATCCCGCGTTGATGAAGATTTACGCCGACAAGGATTCACCGCGCGCCAATGGCGAGGGCTGGCACACCGACGTGTCCTGCGATCTCGAACCGCCGATGGGATCGATCCTCTACATCCGGCAATGCCCACCGCGCGGTGGCGACACGCTGTTCGCCAGCATGTATGCGGCCTATGAGTCCGTGTCGGAGCGGATGAAAGCCTATCTCGACGGACTGACCGCGCTGCATGACGGCGAGTCGACCTATCGCGGGCTCTACGCCAATTATGGCGTCGCCGACCGGCCTTCCTATCCAAGCGCGGAGCATCCGGTGGTGCGCACCCATCCGGTGACCGGCAAGAAAGCGTTGTATGTCAACCGGGGCTTCACCCGCCACATCATTGGAATTCCCAGAGACGAGAGCGACGCGATCCTGGCGTATCTCTATCAGCACATGGAGAACCCGCTGTTCCAGTGCCGCTTCCGCTGGAGCGAAAACGCGATCGCGTTCTGGGATAATCGCTGCACCCAGCATCGCGCGATGTGGGATTACTGGCCGCATACCCGCGCCGGTACGCGCGTCACCGTCAAGGGCGAGCGGCCGGTGTGAACTTGCGTGGGTTAGCGCCACGCATGTTTGGCTTGGCTTCGTAGCCCGCATGAGCGAAGCGACATGCGGGTACCTCTTTGTCCCCGGATGTCGCTACGCTCATCCGGGCAACATTTCTGGAGCCCTCATCATAAGGGAAATGCCCGACGGGCAGATCGCTTCGTATCCGGCTTCCATCACGCCCAGCGCTGCTTGCAAAAAATATCGCTTCGCGATTACCCCAAATCAAAACTATAAGCGCGGCCGTCTCGTCCCATTCGAGGGGCGATCGCGATCGTCACGAACGCGGGACGGGATGCAATGGACGCTGATGTGCCGCTGACGAACGGCATGTGAGGCGGACGGCGAAGTCGTGTGGTTCTGACGCCTCGACGCTGGCGTCAAGTTGGCGGGAAGTGTCCCGCCGATGACGGTGACAATAAAGCCCGATCACCGGGAAGA
>JAICIT010000356.1 GCA_025960445.1 Bradyrhizobium sp.
ATGTGGCTTCCCGAACCCGCCCCTGCCGTGCCTGCCGTCGGCGGCGTTGGGCGCGACCTTAGCCAAGCGAGCAGCTCCTGCAGGTTCTTTGCGGGCACCGCGTTCTTGCTGACGATGATCATGGGATTGCTCGGCAGCAGCGCCACCGGTTCGAGATCGGTCACCAGATCGTACCCGAGCTTATAAATGGCGCCGTTTGCGACGTGAGTGCCAAGATGACCGAAACTGATGGTGTAACCGTCAGGCGGCGACCGCACCGCCCGTCCAACCCCAATCGATCCGCCCGCACCCGTAACGTTCTCGATCAGGATAGTCTCGCCAAGCTTCACCTTCATCCGTTCCGCCAGAATACGTGCCATGGCATCGGATGGTCCGCCGGCCGAAAATGGCACCACGATGGTGATGGGATGAGACGGGAAAATCTCCGCGCGCGCGTAGCCACCTGATGAAGCTAGCGCGATCAAAGCCGTCAGAATTGCTTTCCACATCGCACGCCTCCAGCGCTGACCAACACAAAAGAAAACTAAAGCTTCGCGTAATCGATCGGCGCGTGCCGATCGAGTGTACGCGTGACCGGCGGAAGCGGATATTTAAGGCCGGTGGCGCAATTGAATAGCATCACGCGATCATGTTTCGTCACGCGTCCGTCGGCAAGGCTCTGCTTATAGGCCGCATAGGTGGCCGCGCCCTCCGGACACAGTAACAATCCCTCCTCGCGCGCAACCTCGTTCAGCGCCTCGGATATCTTCTCATCCGTAACCGCAATGGCAAACCCTTTGCTTTCGCGCACCGCGCGCAGAATCAGGAAATCCCCGACCGCCTGCGGCACACGGATGCCGGAGGCAATCGTGTGGGCATCTTCCCAGCGCGGCGCATGCTCGGTGCCGTTCTCGAACGCGCGCACCATCGGCGCGCAACCGGTTGCCTGCACCGCGACCATTCTCGGCCGCTTGCTGCCAATGAACCCGATCGCTTCCAGTTCGGAAAACGCCTTCCACATGCCGATCAGGCCGGTGCCGCCGCCGGTGGGGTAAAAAATCACATCCGGGACGTCCCAACCCAACTGCTCGGCGAGTTCGAGTCCCATCGTCTTCTTGCCTTCGATCCGATACGGCTCCTTTAGCGTCGAAGTATCGAACCAGCCAGCCTTGGCCTTGCCCTCGGCGACAATCTTGCCGCAGTCATCGATCAACCCGTTGACACGATAGACTGTCGCGCCCTGCAGCTCGATCTCGCTGACGTTCACCTCGGGCGTGTCGGCCGGACAGAAAATCGTGGTCCGGATTCCGCAGCGCGTCGCATAGGCTGCGAGCGCGGCGCCCGCATTGCCGTTGGTCGGCATCGCCATATGCTTGATGCCAAGCGCCTTGCCCATGGATACCGCCATAACGAGGCCGCGCGCCTTGAACGAGCCGGTCGGCAAGCGGCCTTCATCCTTGACGATGATCTCGCCGCCGCTGATTTTCCTGGCGAGTTTCGGAAGCCGGATCAGCGGCGTTGTGACCTCACCCAGACTGACGATATCCCCGACTTTGCGGACCGGCAGCATCTCGCGGTAGCGCCAGAGATCGGCGGGACGCAGCTTTAGCGCCTCCTTGCTCAACGATTTCTTCACCCCGGCGAGGTCGTACCGCACCAGGAGCGGCTTGTTCGCTTTCGAGAGGTTATGGATCTGGTCGGCGGGATAGTGATCGCCCTCCATCGCGCATTCCAGATGGGTCACGAACGTCGGGCGCTCGGTGGTCAGATTGTCATGGTCTTTCACTGATCGCCATCTTTCTTGCGTTTATTGAGACGCAGCATCTTTCTCACAGGCACCCGCGCCGGCGTGCCGCCGCCCGATGCATGCTTTTGATTGTGGGTTAGATGTTCAGCACCCGGCCATAGGCATCCAGCACTGCTTCCTTCATCATTTCGGATAGGGTCGGGTGCGGGAAGATGGTGTGCATCAGCTCTTCTTCCGTGGTTTCCAAATTCATGGCGACCACATAGCCCTGAATGAGCTCGGTGACCTCGGCCCCGACCATGTGGGCGCCGAGCAACTGGCCGGTCTTCTTGTCGAAGATCACCTTGACGAGCCCCTGGTCTTCGCCGAGCGCGATTGCCTTGCCGTTGCCGACGAACGGGAAACGGCCGACGCGGATTTCACGCCCGCCCTCCTTGGCCCGCGCCTCGGTAAGCCCGACTGAAGCAACTTGCGGATTGCAATAGGTGCAGCCGGGAATGAGATTCTTGTCGGTCGCGTGGGGATGCAGGCCCTTGATGGCTTCGATGCATACCACGCCCTCATGCTCCGCCTTGTGCGCGAGCATCGGCGGCCCGGCAACGTCGCCGATGGCGTAGATCCCTGGCACGTTTGTTTTGCCGAAGCCATCGATCACGATCACGCCGCGATCGGTTTTGACGCCTAGTTTCTCCAGTCCGAGATTCTCAATGTTTCCGACGACGCCGACCGCCGAGATCACCCGATCGAACTCGACGGCCTGCGGTTTCTTGCCGTCGTCGATGGTGGCGACAACGCTGTCAGCCTTCTTCTCGAGCTTGGTGACTTTGGTGCTTGTGAGGATCTTGATTCCCTGCTTCTCAAACCGCTTTCGCGCCAGGCCAGCGATTTCAGCATCCTCGACGGGGAGGATCTGAGGCAACACCTCAACGACAGTGACGTCTGCGCCCATGGTGTGGAAGAACGATGCGAATTCGATGCCGATCGCGCCGGAGCCGACCACCAGCAGCGATCTCGGCATCTTGTCCGGGACCATTGCCTCGAAATAAGTCCAGATCAATTTCTTATCTGGCTCCAGTCCCGGCAGCACGCGCGGCCGCGCGCCGGTGGCAAGAATGATATGTTTCGCCTGGTAGGCCCCTTCTTCCGACGTGCCCTTTGGCGCCTCGACGGCGGATTTCTTCACTGTGATCTTGCCGGGCGCGTCGATCACGGCCTCGCCCCAAATCACCGTGACTTTGTTCTTCTTCATCAGAAAGCCAACGCCATCGTTGAGGCGTTTAGACACGCCGCGCGAGCGCTGCACCACCGCCTTCGGATGGTAGGAGACCTTCTCGGCTGACAGCCCGTAGTCTTTGGCGTGCTGCATGTAGTGGAAAATCTCCGCCGAGCGTAGCAGCGCCTTGGTCGGGATGCAGCCCCAGTTCAGGCAGATGCCGCCAAGATAAGACTTCTCGACAATTGCAGTCTTGAACCCGAGCTGTGCCGCGCGGATCGCTGTGACATAGCCGCCGGGTCCGGAGCCGATGATGATCACGTCGAAGGAAGTGTCGGGCATCTGTTACTCGCTTACTTTTGGCTCGCTCTCGGCTGGCCGGAGAGGCCAAAAAAGAGCTCGGAGGCTAGTGGTCTGATTCTAACATTCGCATCCCGTTTCAGCGAGCGTCTTTGCGAATGTTAGAATCAAGGACCACTAGCAAATATAGGTTTGTAGTGGAGTTTCGGATTTGACATTCGCGTCGTGAGCCCGCGGCCAGGTGGGTAGCGAATGTCAAATCCACTCCACTAGCGCCTCACACCATCATCATGACGGGGTTTTCGATCAACATCTTGAACGCGCCGATCAGCTCAGCGCCCAGCGCGCCATCGACCGCGCGGTGATCGCAGGACAGGGTGACGCTCATGATGTGAGCGGCCACGATGCTGCCATCGCGGACCACCGCGCGCTCCTCGCTGGTGCCGACGGCGAGGATCGTTGCATGCGGCGGATTGATCAAGGCGGTGAAATCCTTGATCCCATACATGCCGAGGTTGGACACCGCGGTGGTGCCGCCCTGGTATTCTTCCGGCTTGAGCTTGCGTGCCCTGGCTCGCGCGGCGAAATCCTTCATCTCACTGGAAATCGTGGATAGTGATTTGGTCTCCGTCTTGCGAATGATCGGCGTGATCAGGCCGCCGGGCATTGCCACCGCGACGCCGATATCGGAATGCTTATGCTTGAGCATGCCGCCTTCGGTCCAACTCACATTGCAGTTGGGAATCCGCTGCAGCGCGATCGCCATTGCCTTGATGACGAAATCATTGACCGACAGTTTGTAGACCGGTTTCTTTTC
>JAICIT010000357.1 GCA_025960445.1 Bradyrhizobium sp.
GACCCGAAGTTGGGGCGTCCAGCCCTGCGAGGATTCGCAACGTGGTACTTTTTCCGGAGCCTGAAGGACCAAGCAAAGCAAAGAACTCGCCGGGCTCGATATCGAACGTCACGCCTTTCAGTGCCGCGAACTCGCCATGCATTTTGACGATGTCTTCGAAACGCACCTGGCCTCGGCCGTTCATCGGCGTCCTCCGCCTTTGACGGCGCCCACAGTAAGCCCCTTGACGATATTCTTCTGCGCGACGATGCCGAGCACGACGACTGGCAGCATCGCCAACACCGATACGGCGGCCAATTTGGCCCACAGGGTTTGTTCGACCGAGACAAAGTTAAACATCGCGACGGTGACAGGTCGCACTGTGTTGCCGCTTAGCACGACCGCGAACAGAAATTCGTTCCACGCATTGAGGAAGACGAACACGATCGTCACAGCGATGCCGCCGCGTACTTGCGGGATGATGACGCGCCACAGCGTGCGCAGCCGGGTCGCGCCGTCGAGATAAGCGGCTTCCTCCATTTCGAAGGGAATGTCCTCGAAATACGAGACAAGGAGCCAGATCGCGAAGGGCAGCGAGAACGATAGATAGATCAGGATGATCCCCTGGTAGGTATCAATCCAGCCGATCCTTCGCAGGATCAGGAAGTAGGGGATAATAATGCCGACAGGGGGCAACATTTGCGTGGCAAGCACATAAAAGCCCGCGAATCTCTTGCCGCGAAACCGCAGGCGCGCCAGCGCGTATGCGGCCGGCACTGCCATCAGCATTGTGATGATGGTGGTGCCGATCGAAATGATGAAGCTGCTGATCAGATTCGGCAGGATTGCCGCGGAGCCGAACAGCACATCGCGATACGCCTCCAGTGTCGGCGAGAACATCAGCTTCGGTGGATAGGCCAGAACGTCTTGATCAGTCTTGAGCGAATTCAAAAGGCTCCAGATGATCGGAAATACCCAGGCAAGCAGAAATATCGCCGCGATTGCCATAACGACAAAGAGACGAACGCGCTTTAGAGTCATTTCGCTCTCCGCAGCGCGAACAGGAGCCCGGAGATCACGATCGTGACGATCAGCAACGCGACCGCAAGCGCCGAGCCGTAGCCGATCGAAAGTTCGGTGAAAGACTTGCGGTAGGCGTACAGATTGAGAATTTCGGTCGCGGTACCCGGACCACCGGCGGTGACCGTGAAGATCGCCGCAAACGCGGTCAGCGCCACCATGGTCCGCATAATCACCACCATCACGATCGCGGGCCGCAGTAGCGGCAGCGTGATACGGCGGAAGCGTTGCCAGGCGGTCGCGCGGTCAAGCCGCGCCGCTTCGTAGATATCCTCCGGCAGCGAGGCCAGGCTCGCCAGCAGCACCATGAAGGCGAAGGGAGTCCATTGCCAGGTGTGAATGACGATGACGGAAATCATCGCCAGCAAGGGATCGCCAAGCCAATTCTTGCTGCCGAGGCCGGCGTTGATGGCGAGATAATCGACAACGCCGAACTCCGGAGCCAGCATGAAGGTCCGCCAGATCATTCCAACCACGGCGGGAGACAGCACCACAGGCAGGATGGCAATGAGGCGGAACCAGCCTTGGCCGCGCTTCATGTCCATCACCAGCAGCGCGAGCGCCAATCCAAGCGTGACCTGCAGCGTCACCGTCGAGCCGGTGTAGATGAGGCTGACGAGCAGCGAGGACCAGAACCGCTCGTCCGCCAGCAGGATGCGGTAATTTTCCAGTCCGATGAAGCCATCCGCGAACGGCATCGCGAGGTCCATTCGGTATGTGCTGGTCCAGATCAAAAACATCAACGGGAAGGTCGTCGTCGCCAGCAGCGCGAGGAACGCCGGCGCCAGCAGGCTCATGGCGAACTTTCGTTCGCGTTGCGCCAGCACGCGGCCGAGATCGCCCGAGTCTTCCCCGGCCGAAGCGCCGGGGGCGGTCATGATTGCTGTCGACGCTCTCATCGAGGTCAGCCGCGCATCATCGGCTCGACGCGGCGCTGTGCGTCATCAAGCGCTGCCTTGACGGTGGCCTGACCAGAGAGCGCGGACTGGATCGCCGTAGCCATGGTGTCGCCGATCGCGGGCCATTGCGGGACGCGCGGACGCCAATCGACATCGGTGTCGCTTTGCAACGATTCCATCGTTGCCTCTACGAAATTATGGCCAAAGCCGTTCATCAGCTTGACGTAGTCCGGATCTCTCCAAATCGAGGTTCGATTGACACCGGATCGCTTTGTGGGGCCGGCGAAGCGATGCGCGGTGCGCGCCTGGGTTTCCGCGCTGGCGGCCCACTGGATGAACAGCCACGTCGCCTTTTTCTTCTTCTCGGGCAATGCCGCGTTGATCGGGAAGCCCCAGTTCCATATAGACGTCACACGTTTGCCGGATGGGCCCTTGGGCCAACGAGCATAGGCAACCTTGCCGATCACTTTCGACTTCTCGGGATTGTTAACTACAGATGCCGAGGAGTGCGCATCGATGTAGCTCGCAAGTGTCCCTTGCGAAAACGCGTCGGCAATATCCGGCCAATTCCAGTTGGCGGCTGCGGTCGGAGCGGACTTGTGCATCAGTTCGACGTACCACGCGAGCGCGGCCTCGGCCTCGGGACCGTTCACCGTCAGCTTGCCGCCCTTGAACCACTGGCCGCCGAATTCGCGGAAGATCGAGGGATAGATGTACATATTCTGGCCCGCCCCGGCGACGCCGCGGAGTGCCGTGCCCCAGACGCGATCGTTGGGAGTGTTCAGCGCGGCCGCATTGGAAACGAAAGTCGCGAGGTCGTCAGCCGGCTTCAGCCCCTTCGCGTCGTAAAGATCTTTGCGGTAGACCTGAATGGTGACTTCGCCATCATAAGGGACTCCGTAGAGCTTGCCATCGATGCTGTCGGCGTTGCGCCAGGCCGGAATGATGTCATCGAATTTGAACCAATCGGCGTCGGTCAGCGATTTATTGCTAACATAGCTATCGAGCGGCTCGACCCATTTGTTCGCGGCATAAAGCGAGTAGTACATGGGATCGGCGGCGTGGGTCGCGTAAATGCCGGTCTTTGAAGTGAGGTCGATGACGCTCTTCTGCCGGATCTGCGCAGGCGGAATTTTCTCGAAGCGGACGTCAATGCCCGTGAGCGTTTTGAACTGCGGCGCAATCGCAATGAGATTGTCGAAATAACTTGCGGGAATGACGGCAACGGTGATGGTTTCACCGGAGGTTTGCTGCCAGTCGATCTTGGCCGATTTGTACGGCGAGAGATCCGCTTCCTGCGCAGCCGCTTGACGAAGCACAGCCGGCGCGAGGCCGACCAGTGCTGTTGCGGCCGTGCCGGCCTTCAGGAACGCCCGTCTGGTTGGCTTGAATAAGCTCATTGCGTCGTCCTCCCTTAATTCTGGCTTCGGCCAGTTAAGTTAGGACATTTGCGTAAATGTTATAACATGTCAACTTGATCAAAGCCGAGGCGACAATCACATCTGACTCGCAACCGGATCGAACAGCTCACGCTATTTTCATGAACCACACTGTCATCGATCGCGTTGAGCCATCGCACCGCCCCTATGTTGCGGGCCGGATCACATCAGAGATTTTACAATCCCACCGCGAAGGAGAACGACCATGAAACCTCGCCTGAACTTCTTTCAGGCCGCACCCGAAACCATCAAAGCGCTGACCGCGCTCGAAACCCACCTGCAGGGCAGCGGTCTCGAGCAGTCCCTGATCGAGTTGGTCAAGACTCGCGCTTCGCAGATCAACGGCTGCGCCTATTGCATCAACATGCACACGCAGGACGCGCGCAAGCACGGCGAAGCCGAACAACGGCTGTACCTCCTGAACGCCTGGCGCGAGGCGCCGATCTATACCGACCGTGAACGCGCGGCGCTCGCCTGGACCGAGGCCGTGACGTTGATCTCCGAGACACATGCGCCCGACGACGTTTATGCCGAGGTCCGCGCGCACTTCTCGGAGGCCGAGACCGTGAACCTGACCATGCTGATCGCGACCATCAACGCGTGGAACCGGCTTGCGATCTCCATGCGCGCGGTGCCGCCGGTCAAAGTAAA
>JAICIT010000358.1 GCA_025960445.1 Bradyrhizobium sp.
CACGAGGTCAGCGCGACGCTGGTACTGGTTCAGCACTTCCGACCAAGCCGACTTGACCTGCTCGTCATTGGTCTGGATGACGTTGTAGCCGCAATTGGTCAGGCTCAAAGTGGCCAACGCGGCCAGCACCGTCCAGAATCTGCGCATTCGAAATCTCCCGTCACTATCGCCGCAATATCAAAACGAGGTCGCCCGGTAAGCTATTTTGGCGCTGTCGCCCGGGCGGTCACTTCTAAAATACTCGACCCGAAGCGTGCGCACTTCGGGTTGATAGAATGTCAGCAAGGCTCAACTCGCGGCCGCCGCAGCTTTGGCATCCCTGATCGCCTGCCAAACCTTCATCGGCGTCAGCGGCGTATGGAGCGTCTTGATGCCGAACTCGCCGAGCGCATCCATCACGCCATTGGCGATGCAGGGCGGCCCGCCGATCGCGCCGGATTCTCCGCAGCCTTTGGCGCCCAATGGATTGGTACGGCAGGGCGCGGACTCATCCAGTGTGACTTCGATCGGCGGAATATCGTCGGCGCGTGGCAGGCAATAGTCCTGATAGCTCGCGGTCAGCAATTGACCTTCACGATCGTAGGCGACGCCTTCGTAGAGCGCCTGGCCGATGCCCTGCGCAACGCCGCCGTGAACCTGGCCGGTCACGAGCATCGGATTGACGGCAATGCCGACATCGTCAACCGTGGTGTAACGAACGACACGGCTGACGCCGGTCTCCGGATCGATCTCTACCTCGCAGATATGAGTGCCGTTGGGCCAGCTCGGGCCATCAACCTCGCCCTCGCTGTCAACACTGAGCCGCGCGCCGCCTTCGTTTTTTGCAATCTCGAACAGTCCAATCCGCCTGTCGGTTCCGACCACGGTGAGCATGCCGTCTTGGTATTCGATATCCTCGACGGAAGCCTCCAGCGCGTTGGCCGCTTTCTCGCGCGCTTTCACGATCAGGTCGTTGGCGGAGACCGCCAGCGCGGTGCCGCCGACAAACAGCGAGCGTGAGCCGACGCTGCCAAAGCCAGTGGCCAGATCAGTATCGCCCTGCACGATGTCGATCCTGTCCATCGGGATGCCGAGCGATTCCGACACCATCTGGGTGTAGGTGGTCTGCAAGCCCTGCCCCATCGCCATCGTGCCGGAATGCAGCACGATGCGCCCTTCGGCTGTGGCGTGCAGGCTGACCTTTTCGGTGTGCGCGCGGCCGCCGGTCCATTCGATGTAGCTGGTCAACCCGCGGCCATAGAGCAGGCCCTTCTTCCTTGCGGCTTTCTTGCGGGCCGCGAAGCCATCCCAGTCGGCCAGCTTGGAAGCGCGCTCCAGCACGTGCGCGAATGCACCGGAGTCGTAGACCTGACCGACCGGATTGGTATAGGGCAGCTGCGCCGGCTTGATGTAATTGACCTTCCGGATCGCGCGAGGATCCATGCCGATCTGTCGAGCTGCGGCGTCCATCAGCCGTTCGACGATAAATACACCTTCCGGCCGTCCCGCGCCGCGATACGCGCCGACCGGCGCGGTGTTCGTCATCACCGCCTTTACCTCATAGTGCACCAGCGGCAGATCGTACACGCCCGACTGCACGAACGGCCCCAGCACCAGCGGAATGATGCTGCCCGCGCCGGTGAGATACGCGCCGGTGCCGCCGACCGAGCGCACGCGATACGCCAGCACACGGCCCTTGGCGTCGAGCGCGAATTCGCCTGTCGAGGTGAGATCGCGGCCGTGGGTGCCGCCGACAAATTCGTCGGTGCGGTCGCCGCGCCAGCGCACTTTTCGATTCAGCTTGATGGCGGCAAAGGCCACCATCCCATCTTCCGGATAGAGGTTAGTCTTCTGTCCGAAGCCGCCGCCGATATCGCCGACGAGAACGCGGACGTTTTCCTTTGGCCGTTTCAGCACGGCCTCCGCAAGTACGTCGCGGGTCGATCCCGGCGTCTGGGACTGCACATGCAAAATCAGCCGCCCGGATTTTTTCTCAACTTCGGCAATGGTCGAGCGCGGCTCCATCGCGGAGGGCACCAGCCGCTGGCTGACCAGATCGAGCGACACCACGTGCGCAGCCGTGCCGAAGGCGGCTTCGACCGCGGCAGCGTCACCATAGCTCATCGCCGCAACGATGTTGTCGGGAGCTTCCGCCCACACAACCGGCGCGCCCGGTCTGGTCGCCTCAATGGGGTCAACGACCGCCGGGAGCATCTCGTAGTCGATCGAGATCGCCTCCGCGGCGGTTTGCGCTTCCACTCGCGATCTCGCCACCACCGCTGCAACGGGCTCGCCGGCGTAGCGCACGATTTCATGAGCCAATAGCCGGCGGGGCGGCACCGTCATCGGCTTCCCATCGGGCCGCATGAACACCGAAAGCGTCGGGATCGTGCCAATGTCATCGGCGACCAGGTCCGCACCGGTATACACAGCTTGAACGCCCGGCTGAGCCTTGGCAGAATCAATGTCGATCGAAATGATTTTCGCGTGGGCATGCGGCGAGCGGAGCACATGAAGCCAGAGCGCGCCCTCTTCCGGCCTATCGTCGATGAACTGCCCCTTCCCGGTGAGAAGTCGCTGGTCTTCAAGACGCTTGACGGGTTGGCCCGCGCCGAAACGCATGTTGCCGGGAAGAATATTCATTCAGTTTGTCCTTCGAGTCGCTTATCGGTTGGATTGGGCGGGTTGTAGCGGATCGCCAACGTAAGTGCGAATCGCGTCAGTCGATATCCCGCAGCACCGCTTCGACCAGCTTGCGGTCGGCGGCCGCCAACGGGGCTTGCGGCGGGACGGGATCGCCGACATCGTAGCCTTGGGTCTCGAGCCCGGCCTTGATGCAGGCCGCAAGATTGTAGCGCGCAAAGGCTTCGTTCAGCCGCCACAACTTGCGCTGCAACGCAAGCGCCTCTTTCCAGCGTCCGGCGACGCAAAGATCATAAAGCTGGACGCTCTGGCGCGGGATCAGACAGGCCGGACCGGCCATCCAGCCCACTCCTCCGATCAGCATCACCGCGGCCGGAATGTGGGCGGATGCCGAGAAAACTTTGATGCTGTCTCCGCAGCGGTTCATGATCGACAACAACCGACCAGTGTTGGTGGAAGCATCCTTGATGTAACCGATGCGGGGATGAGCAGCGAGGCTCGCAACAACGTCGAGCGTCAAATCAGCACGCTGAAAGTTTGGATTAGTGTAGATCACCACGGGAATATCGACGGCATCGGCGATCGCGCGAAAATAACTTTCCACCTGCGCATCCTGTAGTGGAAAATACGCTTCCAGGATCGCGAGAATGCCGCTCGCTCCGAGTTTTTGGTAAGCCTTCGCCTGAGCCACCGCATCCGATGTCGACGTAGAGGCGACGCCTGCGACCACCGGCACGCGGCCGTTGGCTGCCTCTAATGTCGCCTGCACCACCGCCGCGCGCTGTGAGTTGCTCAGATAAGCGAATTCGCCGGTTGAGCCCAGCGGGGTCAGGCCATGCACACCCGATCCGATAAGATCGTCGCACAACCGGGATAGCACTTCGGTGCGGACGTGACCTGATCCATCAACGGGGGAAACGAGATAGGGGAAGACGCCGTGGAAGCCTGTCATGACAGCCAAGCTTAAGGGTTCGTCGGCATAGCGGCAAATGCTGCCAGCCGACGCGAGCAGTCAGCGCTGGCAAGCCCGCATCGCTCCGAGCATTGAGCCACCATCGCGCAGCGCGACTGTCCGATCGTTGTGCCGATCGTGCCTTGGTTGCGCCACAAGCTGCGGCCGATTGTGGCTTGGGCCAATCACCCGCGAAAGCCTGCTTGCACATTACTCCACTCGTGAATGGCGTTAAAACGGCGGAACTGTCGCCACGATAGGCCAAACCGCCGCCTGGATTTCGAGCAGAGCCCCTTCAAGCTGCGCTTGCAGCGGCTATGCGCGGGGAATCCAGCCAGCATTCACAAGTCATTTTTCTGCCGCACTGGACCAACATTATCCACAGCAGTTGAGGTTCAGTTTGTAGGCGTGCTCCAGAGTAATTCGCGGCGGGAATTTCGGACGGAGACGGGGAAATCCAGCA
>JAICIT010000359.1 GCA_025960445.1 Bradyrhizobium sp.
AAGGTGCTGGCGGCAAGGCCCGATCGCATGAGGGCGCGCCGGGACAGCTTGTTCGGAGAATCAGGTTGCTTCATGGGACAAGTCTAACAGCGGGCACCGGTACGCGAGGGCATGACGCCATCATGGATTGGGCCTTATTGCTGCAGGTCTGTGGCAATTTTGGAGAGCGCTTTACCTCAGCTTGCTGCGGCGGGACAGATGCAGCAGCCTGCCCGCGCGCGCTAGGCCGCTGGAGGTTGCGGATGATTGTGCCGCCCCTATAACATGCAAGAATACCCAACCTGAGCAATGCAAATGTCACATGCCCGAAGTGAGCCGAAAGATTACAAGGCGCTGGCGCCCGAGGCTTACGAAATTATCCAAGCATTGGGCCATGCAGCGTCGAAAGCCGGAATCGACAAACAGCTGCTCGAACTCGTCAAGCTGCGAGCGTCGCAAATCAACGGTTGCGCCTTCTGCGTTCAGCATCACATTCTCATAGCCGAGAAGCTCGGCATATCAGCCGATAAGCTGAATCTTGTGGTGGTCTGGCGTGAGGCGCCCATGTTTTCTTCGCGTGAGCGCGCCGCGCTGGCCTGGACCGAAGCGCTCACGGTTCTGACAGGAGGCGTCAACGACGAGGTCTATGCGCAAGCGCGTGCGGAATTCTCGGATCGGGAATTGGCCTATCTTTCCTCGGCGATCGCATCGATCAACGTCTGGAACAGGTTGGGCGTCGCCTATCGTTGGACACCGGCGGCGCGGCAAAATGCTGCTGCTGCGGCCGCCTCGTAGGAACGCTTCGCGATATCCGAACACCACGCGTGCAACACGAACAGGGATGGCCGCGAAATGCGCGCTCGCCTAGTCCTTTGCGCGCTCGACGTAAGAGCCGTCCTCGGTCATCACCACAATTCGTGTGCCGGTGCCGATGTGCGGCGGCACTGCGGTGCGCACCCCGTTTGACAGCATGGCCGGCTTGTATGAGGACGACGCAGTTTGGCCCTTGGTGACAGGCTCGGTATCCACGACTTCCAGCGTTGCGCGCTGAGGCATCTGGATTGCCACGGGCAGGGCGCCGTGCATCGAAAGCTTCACGGTCATGTTTTCCTGCAAGTATGGGGCAGCCGAGCCGACGACATCCTTGGGGACCCGCACCTGGTCGTAGGTATCGGTGTTCATGAAGTGAAAGCCATCGGCATCTTCGTACAGGTAGTTGAAGTTGTGGTCCTCGATGGTCGCCTTCTCGACCTGATCCGTCGTTTTGTAGCGCTCGGAAATCTTCACTCCGTCGCTGATACGGCGCATTTCGATCTGGCTGACGGGCGTCCCCTTGCCGGGGTGGATATTCTCCGCGGTCAGAACCACGTAAAGCTTTCCATCCTGCTCGATGACGTTGCCCTTGCGAATAGAACTGGCGATTACTTTCAAAGCTGTCTTTCCTGAGTTCTGGCCCGGGACCGATCAGGACATGGACATCCCGAGGCCAGCGAAGCGGTTTCGGGCTGCAACATACTCATTTTGTCGCCCCATGCCAGCATTTTACGGGCTGGTTTTGCTCGTCGAGAAAGGCCGGCGAACACCGAATTCTTGACCGGCTTTGGCTGTTGGGGTCCAAAGGGCAAATTGCTCTGTATGACGCCATCCGGTGAGCACCTGGGCATATGACGCGACAACGTAGATGAACGGTATGACAAACACCTCCGCTCGCCGAGCCGGATCGCCCTGGTGGGCGCCGGAGCGCCACGCCGACATCCGGCCTTTTTTGGAGGCGAGGGCAGCCGTGACCCGAGCTGTCAGGGGATGGTTCGAAGAGCAGGGCTTCGCCGAGGTCGAAACCGGAATTCTACAGGTTTCACCAGGAAACGAGATTCACCTGCACGCACCGCGAACAGAAATTGTCGGTCCCAATGGAGCGCGATCAATACGTTATTTGCGGACGTCGCCCGAATTCGCATGCAAGAAGCTACTAGCCGCCGGCGAGGCAAAGATTTTCGAGTTTGCCCGGGTGTTTCGCGACCGGGAGCGCGGTGATCTGCATCTTCCCGAGTTCACCATGCTTGAATGGTACCGCGCTGACGCGACCTATGACGCCGTTATGGCCGACAGCATCGTCCTCATTGCACACGCCGCACAGGCGACGGGCATCGGGCAATTTTCATTTCGCGGCAAGGTCGTCGATCCCTTTGCCGAGCCGGAGCTGTTGACTGTGGCGGCCGCTTTCCAGCGCTTTGCCGACGTCGATCTGCTTGGCACGATCTCGGCCGGCAAGGGAGATCGCGATAAACTGGCGGCAGCGGCGGCGCAGCGGGTTCGGATCAGCGATGACGACACATGGTCTGATATGTTCAGCAAGCTCCTGGTCGAGCATGTCGAGCCGAAACTGGGGCAGGGGCGTTTGACGATTTTGTTCGAATACCCGGTCCCCGAGGCGGCGCTGGCGCGCGCAAAGCCATCAGACCCGCGCGTCGCCGAACGGTTCGAGGTCTATGCCTGCGGAGTTGAGCTCGCCAACGGTTTTGGCGAATTGACCGACTCCGGCGAGCAGCGGTTGCGGTTCACGGAGGCGATGCGAGAGAAGCAGCGGCGCTACGGTGAGCGCTATCCGATCGACGAGGAATTTCTTGAGGCGATCGCGCTGATGCCGCAGGCAAGCGGAGTTGCGTTGGGATTCGATCGGCTGGTGATGCTGGCGAGCGGAGCCCTTAGAATAGATCAGGTGGTTTGGACCCCACCGGCGGGTGAGCTGTGAAAAACGTCAACGTCAGGCCTGCAGTCACACTGCGCGAACCGGCCGAGCTGCTGGCTCACGGTCTCGTATCGACAAACGCCATCGCCGATTTGGAGAAAGTAGCGGCGCGTTACGCGGTGGCGGTGACGCCCGACATGGCCGCGCTGATTGAGCCCGCAGATGCCGACGATCCGATCGCGCTGCAGTTCATTCCAAGTGCGGAGGAGCTGGTAACCAGCGCGGGAGAGAATCCCGATCCGATCGGCGATCACACACGTTCACCGGTACCCGGCGTCGTGCACCGCTATCCGGACAGAGTACTATTCAAGCTGGTTCACGTTTGCGCAGTGTATTGCCGTTTCTGTTTCCGCCGTGAAATGGTCGGGCCCGGCAAGGAAACCGCGCTCGCGCAAGGTGCCTATCAGAATGCTCTCGACTATGTCCGTTCGCATCCTGAAATTTGGGAGGTAATCCTGACCGGCGGCGATCCCCTGATGCTGTCGCCACGTCGGCTCGCCGAGGTGATGGCGGATATCGCCGCGATCGATCACGTCAGAATAGTCCGTCTTCATACCCGCGTTCCCGTTGCCGACCCCGCACGCATCAGCGGCGATATGATCGCTGCGCTGAAAGTTCGCGGCGCGACCGTCTGGGTTGCGCTGCACGCCAATCACGCCAGGGAATTGACCCAAAAGGCTCGCGCGGCCTGCGCCGCCATCATCGATGCCGGAATCCCGATGGTCAGCCAGTCGGTGCTGCTGCGCGGCGTCAATGACAATGCCGCCGCGCTGGAGGGGTTGATGCGCGCCTTCGTGGAATGCCGGATCAAGCCTTATTACCTGCATCACGGGGATTTGGCGCCCGGTACGGCGCATTTACGAACGTCGCTCCAACACGGCCGGGAGCTTATGCGTGCGCTGCGGGGCAGGATATCCGGACTATGCCAGCCGGACTACGTGCTCGACATTCCCGGTGGTCACGGCAAATCGCCGGTCGGGCCGGACTATGTCTCGCCGGCAGATTCTTTGTCGAGGGATCGTGAACCCGATGCGGAAACGCGCTATCGTGTTGTGGATTACTGCGGCGACGTCCACCTGTATCCGCCGAACAGTATAGACGGATGACAGAGGGAGCAGGGCCGGCGCCGCAGCCACCGGAGGACCACGGCAATCGGGTCGTCGAGAATGCAGTGCTGCTGGTGTTTTTCGTCGCGCTGGTCGCGGCGGGAATCTGGTTGCTTGGCACCATGGCCGAGATACGAAAGGTTCAGGACTGCGCCGCCCAGGGACGCCGGAATTGCGCGACGATCGAGGTCCCCGACCG
>JAICIT010000360.1 GCA_025960445.1 Bradyrhizobium sp.
AACGTCATGAAGCAGGCTGCAAGCCTGAAGGACTTCGCGCCTGACACCTTGTTGCCGGGTGTGAAGATCAACACCAGCCCCACCGATTTTGCGCCGATCGAGCAGCTTCAGATGATGCGGTTCAAGGGCGAGAAGTGGGATCTGTTCGGCGACATCATCAGCGGCGAACTGAGCAACTAGACCACGGCACGAAGCGCGAAAGTAAGAACCGCCTTTCCTTCCGGGACGAACGCGAAAAGCATTTGTCCCGGGAATTAGCTCCGCAAGGCGATGAGTTCGTGATCCGATTTAACCTAATGGGATCATGCTCCAACGCGATTGTGGGTACCGGATTGAGGCGGGCCATGCGTTAACCAAAGGCTCGCAGCCGCGGTTCTGCTCGGTGATAAAATCTGGGCTGTGAGGCGCAGGTTCACGGGTCCGTTACGGGCGCCCTTCGACTAAATAACGCCCCCTGCGACCCCGCTCGCAGGGGGCTTTTTGTTTGATGACCCCCCGCAGAAGGTATTGAATGAAGGCAGGAGCCAACAAGCGCTTCGTTAAAAAAGACGCATTCAACCAGAAAGGGAGTTGCAAATGCCAGCTATCCAATTGCGATTGGGGGCCTTCTCGGCTGCCCTCGCGATCCTCGCGGTCACCAGCAGCGGCGCGCTTGCGCAAAAGAAATACGACATCGGCGCCACCGACACCGAAATCAAGATCGGCAACATTATGCCCTACAGCGGGCCGGCCTCCGCTTACGGCGTGATCGGCAAGACCGAAGAAGCCTACTTCAAGAAGATCAATGCCGAAGGCGGCATCAATGGGCGCAAGATCAATTTCATCAGCTATGACGATGGCTACAGCCCGCCGAAAACGGTGGAGCAGGCGCGCAAGCTGGTGGAGAGTGACGAAGTTCTGATGATCTTCAATTCTTTGGGCACGCCTCCGAACACCGCGATCCAGAAGTACATGAACGCCAAGAAAGTGCCCCAACTGTTCGTCGCCACCGGCGCCACCAAATGGAACGATCCCAAGGACTTTCCGTGGACCATGGGCTGGCAGCCGAACTACCAGAGCGAATCCAGAATTTACGCAAAGTATATTCTCAAGAATGTCCCGAACGCCAAAATCGCCGTGCTGTATCAGAACGACGACTATGGCAAGGACTACCTCAAAGGCTTCAAGGACGGACTGGGCGCCAAGGCTGCCTCTATGATCGTTGCGGAGGAAAGCTATGAGACTACCGAGCCGACCATCGACTCGCACATCGTCAGACTGAAATCGACCGGCGCCGATGTGTTCTTTAACATCACCACGCCGAAATTTGCCGCGCAAGCGATCAAGAAGAATGCCGAAATCGGCTGGAAGCCGTTGCACTTCCTGAACAACGTCTCCGCCTCGATCGGCAGCGTGATGAAACCGGCAGGTTTTGACGCGAGCCAGGACATCATCTCGTCGGCCTACCTCAAGGACACCTCCGATCCGCAATGGAAGAACGATGCGGGCATGAAACATTTCGACGAGTTTCTCACCAAATACTTCCCCGAGGGCAACAGGATCGATGGTTCGGTGATGTATGGCTACACCGTTGCGCAAGGGCTCGTGCACGTCCTGAAGGCATGCGGTGACAATCTCACGCGAGAGAACATAATGAAGCAGGCGGCGAACATTCGGGATTTGGAGCTCGATGGTTTGCTGCCGGGAATCAAGGTTAATACCAGTGCGACCGACTTCGCTCCCCTCTCGCAGCTTCAATTGATGAAGTTCAAGGGCGACAGGTGGGATCTGTTCGGTGACATCATCAGCGGCGACGTTGGCGGCTGAACGTCGATCCGCGCGCGGAACGGCTACTAAAGACGCAAGCCCCTGCGATCGTGTCGCAGGGGCTTTTTCTTGATGGTCGTGACCAAATCGTATTGAATTGTTCCGCCCACGGGAAATCTTCAATCAACAAAGCAACTGCCTGCCCAAATTTTTCAAAGGGAGACTCGGAATGCATTTTATTACCAGCAGACTCGCTATTGCCTCGGCGGCCTTCGTTGTGTTCGCGGCCTCGGCCAGTGGCGCGCTCGCTCAAAAGAAATACGACACCGGCGCCACCGATACTGAAATCAAGATCGGCAACATCATGCCGTATAGCGGCCCGGCTTCCGCCTATGGCGTGATTGGCAAGACCGAGGCCGCTTATTTCAAGAAGATCAACGATGCCGGTGGCATCAACGGCCGCAAGATCAATTTCATCAGCTATGACGACGGCTACAGCCCGCCGAAGACGGTCGAGCAGGCGCGCAAGCTGGTCGAAAGTGACGAGGTGCTTTTCATCTTCAATTCGCTCGGCACGCCGCCAAATTCGGCGATACACAAATACATGAATGCCAAGAAGGTGCCGCAGCTGTTCGTCGCCACCGGTGCCACCAAGTGGAATGACCCGAAGGATTTCCCCTGGACCATGGGCTGGCAACCGAACTATCAGAGCGAGTCGCGGATCTACGCCAAATATCTCCTGAAGGAGAAGCCCGCCGCCAAGATCGCGGTACTGTATCAGAACGACGATTACGGCAAGGACTACCTGAAGGGCCTTAAGGACGGGCTCGGCGCCAAGGCCGCCTCGATGATCATCGCCGAGGAAAGCTTCGAGACCACCGAGCCCACCGTGGACTCTCATATCGTCAGATTGAAATCGACGGGCGCCGATGTGTTCGTCAATATCTCGACTCCCAAGTTCGCCGCCCAGGCGATCAAGAAAATCGCCGAGATCGGGTGGAAGCCGCTCCACATCCTCAACAACGTCTCGGCCTCGGTCGGCAGCGTGATCAAGCCGGCCGGGTTTGAGAACGCTCAGGATATTATTTCCGCCGCCTATCTGAAGGATGTCTCGGATCCGCAGTGGGACAAGGACGCGGGGATGAAGGAGTTTCTCGACTTTCTCGCCAAGGACTTTCCGGAGGGCAACAAGCTCGATGGCTCGGTAGTGGTCGGCTATGGCGTTGCGCAAACCCTGGTTAAGGTGCTCAAGCAATGCGGTGACAATCTTACCCGCGAGAACATCATGAAACAGGCAGCGAACCTGAAGGATTTCCGCACCGAAGTCCTGCTGCCGGGCATCAAGATCAACACCAGCCCGACCGATTTCGCCCCAATCAGCCAGCTTCAACTGATGAAATTCAAGGGCGACAAGTGGGAGTTGTTCGGCGACATCGTCTCTGGCGACGTCGGGGGCTGACGGCCTCACGGCCGAACGGCGCCCGGGCCGTACCCATTGCAACCTCCGCAGCTTGCTGCGGGGGTTTTCTTTTAGCTCAATCGAGCGGATAAGCGCCGTTGAACGTTCCAGCTCAATTCCAGTGACGCCATGACCAACCGACGCCCTATCTTGCGCGCGATTTTCGACGCCGCCGTAGCCGCGGCGCACCCCGACGTCGTGCTCCGCGCGCATCTGAGGCCGATGCCGAAAGGCCGCGTGATATGCCTCGCCGCCGGCAAGGCGGCAGCAACGATGGCCGCGGCGGCAGAGCGGCATTATCTCGACGAGCTTGGGCTCGCGCCGTCGCGTCTTCTTGGGGTAGCGACTACGCGCCACGGCCATCGCGTGTCGACGCGCCGGATCGAAGTGATCGAAGCCGGTCATCCCGTTCCCGACGAGGCCGGGTTGAAGGGCGCCGAGCACGCTTTGCGACTGGCCGAGGATGCCGGCGCTGACGACCTGCTGCTGGTGTTGTTGTCGGGTGGCGGCTCTGCCAACTGGATCGCACCTGTAAACGGCGTATCGTTCGCGCAGAAACAGCAGTTGACCCGGGCGCTGTTGCGCTCGGGTGCGCCGATCGGCGAGGTCAATACTGTTCGCAAGCACCTGTCGCGGATCAAGGGCGGCCGTCTGGCGCGCGCCGGGCAGCGCGCCGAAATCGTCACGCTGGCGATCTCCGATGTTCCGCATGACGATGCGTCCGCGATCGCCTCGGGGCCGACCGTGCCGGATCCAACGACGCTCGCCGATGCGCGCGCCATCGTCGCCAAGTACGACCTCAAGCTCGAGGACGCCATCGCCC
>JAICIT010000361.1 GCA_025960445.1 Bradyrhizobium sp.
AAACGGGACTGGCCCGGTTCACGTCTACCGCATGGCTTGGGTGACCCAGGCGCCTCGGACGCCGGAGATCGGGCCGTCAGTTACATTCGCAATTAAGGCGGCGCAAAACAGGGCCACGAAAAAGGTTAGCACAAGCAGCTCCCGCCAATTCCAGGTCATCCTTTCCTCCCTCATTCCGCTCATCAATCGCAAGAACCCCTAAGAGTTCCAAAATCTCGGGCCGAACTTCGAATCCGCCCCGGAACCGCTGCCCGCGCGTGGAGGTTTCAGACGATGTTGCCATCGAGAATGACAGCCGACCGATCCGAGAATGCGAACCCGGTGCCGGAGATCACCCAACGGCCCGAGCATGCTGACGGCTTGCCGCTGCCGCAGCGAAAGTGGGCCATCCTCACCATTGCGCTGGGCATCATCATGGCGGTCGTGGACGGTGCAATCGCCAACGTCGCGCTGCCGACGATCGCCAACGACCTCGATGCGAGTCCCGCATTCTCAATCTGGATCGTCAATGGTTACCAGCTGGCGATCACCATTGCTCTGCTCCCCTTGGCCTCTTTGGGGGAGATCGTTGGATACCGCAGGATCTATCTGTCGGGACTGCTGCTGTTCACGCTCGGATCACTTTTTTGCGCGCTTTCGCACACGCTGCTCCTGCTCACGCTGGCTCGCATCGTGCAAGGTTTCGGCGCAGCCGGGATCATGAGCGTAAATGCTGCGCTGGTCCGTTTTACCTATCCCAGATCCCAGCTTGGACGCGGCATCGGTTTGAACGCGCTGGTCGTAGCCGTCTCCGCCGCAGTCGGTCCTACGGCGGCGGCGGCCATTTTGGCGGCTGCAACATGGCCGTATCTGTTCGCGATCAATCTCCCCGTGGGCGCCGCGGCCTTGGCACTCGGTTGGCGTTGTCTGCCTCATGTTCATCCCGCCATCCACGCCTTTGACTGGCAAAGCGCCTTCCTGAGCGCGGTCACGTTCGGACTTGGCATCGCCGCCGTCGACAGCATCGGACATGGCGAGTCGATGTGGTTCTGGCTTTTCGAATTTGGTATCGCGGCCGTGTCTGGTGTCATGCTGGTGAGGCGGCAGAGGCACGTAACCGCGCCATTGCTGCCTTTGGATCTTCTGCGCATTCCAATCTTTGCTCTCTCGATTTGCACATCGGTCGCCTCGTTCTGCGCACAAATGCTGGCTTTCGTGGCGATACCTTTTTATCTGGAGAGCCGTTTCGGCTTTTCGGCAGTGCAGATGGGACTTCTGATCACCCCTTGGC
Source organism: Bradyrhizobium sp. (assembly GCA_025960445.1). Lineage (GTDB taxonomy): Bacteria > Pseudomonadota > Alphaproteobacteria > Rhizobiales > Xanthobacteraceae > Bradyrhizobium. Next base: position 1,271 of record JAICIT010000361.1, read on the forward strand.
CGATCGCCGTCGCAATCGCCGCGCCGGCCGCAGGTCGTCTGGTCGAGCGATACCCTGCCGGACTGTTGGGGGGAATCGGCCTGCTCCTGTTCGCGGGCGGACTGACAAGCCTTGCAATGTTGCCCAACGATACATCGGTCGCGAACATCGTGTGGCGCATGGCGCTGAGCGGTTTGGGTTTTGGCCTGTTTCAGACGCCAAACAATCGAACCATGATCGCGGCGGCGCCGCGCGAGCGAAGCGGCGGCGCGAGCGGCATGCTGGGCACCGCGCGTCTTCTCGGGCAAACCTTGGGCGCCGCGCTGGTCGCGCTGCTGTTGGCGCGCTCTCCGGAGCGAGGCACTCAGCTTTCACTTCTGGTTGGCGTGGCCTTTGCGTTGACCGGAGGTGCGCTGAGCATGCTCAGGCTTTCGCCCGCGGGCGCGAGAGGCGCCGAGATCGTGCGGGTCCATGAGAGCCAGCGACTCAAAGGCGATTGAGCGGAAAACCGCTCGCTGCCGTGCCCGGCTAAATGGGCTGCTCGTTAATTTCAAAATGAGCATAGAATGCGCCGATAGCGAGGTTGGCGAGCTTGATCCTGTTCTTTACCCCTCGATCGAGTAGCCGTCTTATCTCACGCGCCAGGAAAACGTAAACGGGGAGTTCCTCTGATACAGCCCCTGCACGTTCCAGATAATCGTAAGCGATGTGGAAAGCCTCTTCGGCCGGCGACTCCGTACCAACATACATTTGTGCCTTCATACTCCGCTCAATCGAGTAGCCCCTCTGGCGTTCCCTGACCATCGACATTTTCAGGACGCGCCCTCTGCAATGGTTGCGTCTAGTGTCGTTCATTCGGGGACAAAACATGAAATCGTGATGAAGCTGAAACTTCACAGATTTTGGAACGTTTTCATGTAGGTCCAAAATTGGAGATGCGCATGAAAATGAGAACTGCTTTCATCGGCTTGATCGCGCTGGCAGGCACCGCCGCACTAACGGCTGGGTCTGCCTCCGCAATGCCAAATGGATTGCCGCATGCCGACACCCTCGCGAGCCCCGCCGTTCAGGTGAGGTGGGTGTGCAATCCTTGGGGACATTGCTGGTGGCGGCCCAACTATTACGGTGCGTACGGCTTTTACGGCGTGCCACGGTTTTATGGCCGGCCTTGGGGTTGGCACCGCGGCTGGCATCGTGGCTGGCGCCACTGGTAGCGACATTAAGGGGGCGTTGGCCCCCTTTCTGTTGATCGTACGCGTGGGGCAATTCTTACGAAACTGTAGGAAGCCGCCGCAGCTTTTTTCCAAGCGGGCGGCGTTCTTCCACCGCCTGGATGGCTTTGTTGGCGAGTGCCAGTTTGTGCCGCGTGCCAGCTTTCCACGCTTCAAATATGCAATCGGCCGCAAATCCCTCGACGCTCGCATAGTCCTGCTGATCGAGAGGCGGATCGAAATAGCGCATCACGATATCCAACGCGTCGTTCAAGACGAGTTCGTCATCCGTAACAGGCCAAGGGAAGCTGCTCATAACACCTACGTGTGACTAGCCGTTTGCACCTGAAGATAAACGCTGGGTGAAGCTGAACGTTCCTCGGTGCGAAAACAGCAGGTGTCCGTCTCCAACTTTTTTGGAGCAAAAATAGGTGGGACCCGGATCACGTTCTTCGAACGACGACGATGTCTTCATTCGAATGCAAAACGTCCGAATGCTTCATATCGAGAACGCCTGCCTGCCAGCGCTGCGCGAGCGCGCCTGCGGAAAACTCAAATGATTTCTCGGGACCCGGCTTTTCCATTCCCGCTCGATAGCTCAGCAGAACAATCTTTTCACGCGAGCCGTCCTTCTCATTGTTTCGTTTTCCTCGAAGCCTGCTTAGCTCAAGGCAATATTTCAATCGAACGTACGTCTGATTCCCGAACAACAGGTCATTCATTCTTTCCAATGCGGCCTCGAAGGAATCCGGGCGATCGCCATCACGCGCGTATAGATCGATGACGTAGAGCAAGAGACCGTCGTCCCTTTCTGATTGCAGGATAGGGTCGAAGGGCGCGTTCAGGGATAATCCGCCGTCGCCGACAAGACGACCGTCGATTTAGATCGGTGCGAATTCTGGCTGGAAGCCGCAACTGGCCATCACGTGATCGAGCTCAATTCGCTGCTCCCGAGAATCGAAAATAATCGGATCCCCTGTTTCGATGTCGGTGGCCGCAATGCAGATCCGCGTCTCGCCGCTATTGAGCAGGTCAAAATCAATCAGCTTCGGCAGCCGCTCCCGCATAGGGGAAAGATCGTAAAGGCTGCGAAATCCAAATGGGTTCATCGAGGGCAGCCGAGGGTGAAAATGCCCTGGGTTGCCTACGACTCGGGAGCGAACGGCGCCGAGCCAGCCATTGAGATGCCGCCATGGCGCCGGCCTATAGGTTTCGATCGGCGGGAAATTCCAGAAAGCACGCATCCGCGCGATGCGGTCCTCGGCGCGATTTCCGGCAATCAGAGCGGCGGTCGCGGCTCCCGCCGAAGATCCGACCACCCAGTGCAGCGGCAGGCATTTTTGTGAGAAGGCTTGATAGACACCTGCATGGTATGCGGCGAGCCCGAGACCGCCGGCGAACACCAATGCGACTGTAGCCGGAGAGTTTTCTTCCATGAGCTGTTTTCGGATTTAGGATGGGGCGCGCTTGGCGTCACTTAATCCGGTACAAACCTCGTTGGTTCCACGGCGCGTTCGCTGAACTCCGTTTGGCTGGGTTGCCTTGGAACT
>JAICIT010000362.1 GCA_025960445.1 Bradyrhizobium sp.
AAAAGCGGCGGTCACACGCGGCAAGAACTTTATGCGAAGGCCCGAAGGCGCCACATCGAGGGGCGCTCAAAGATGAGCAAGCGTCAGCTGGAAAATGCACTCGGTCTGCACTGAGGCTTTCTTAGCTCGTCCAGAGAAGGCAGCGCCCTAAACCCATGTCGGATGCCACGACAGTAATCCGCCGCGCGACAGCATGACCTGACGCGAGGGCGATCCTGCATAACTTTGCAGCCTTCCTGCTTCAGCCGCGCGGAAGTCCGGCGACCGGGCGCGCCTTTCACCCGCAGCTTTCCACGAATTCTTTGCGAGAAGTCTTTGAAAGAATTGGCGTCATACGTGACTCAGGGAACTTTAGAACGCTGGAACCATTGGAACTGCTTCACCGGGACTGGGAGAACACCATGGACAATGACAACACCCCACAAAAGAAGAAGCCAATTGCGGACCAGATGACTGAGTTAGCCGCGCAAGCCGCCGGCGCTTTGGCCGAGACAGCCGTTCGCGCCGTAGGCAGGCGGGCGAAGAAGGCGGTTGGCAAACGGGCCTCGACCAAGAGCAGACCGGGAAGCCCTTCGAAGGCAGGAAAGAAAGCTCCCAAACGGCGCGCAAAGAAAGCCGCCGCGAGCAAGCGAACCGCCAAAAAGACATCGAAGAGACGAGCCAGGAAAACGAGCAAAAAATCGAAACGCTAGCGGGCTCTACTGCAGACGCCACTGGCTACACGTAAAGACCTCACCCATGTCCTGGATGCGTTCTGTTTGCTATGCATCCGGGCTGGACAAAAGGATGCCTGGTAGCGGGGGAGGGACTCGAACCCCCGACCCCAGGATTATGATTCCCGTGCTCTAACCAGCTGAGCTACCCCGCCAAACACCGCGTCGCGGTTTCATAAGATACCGCTATCGCAAGCGCGCGGCATATAAGAAGCCGGTCAAGGGCATGTCAAGCAAAGCTCGTGCTCGCGCTGAGGCGTGAATTGACCCCTCACTTCGGCCGCACGGTGGGATCGCCACCGGGACTGCCGGGCGGCGGGATGACCGGCGTATTTCCGGCATCGGGGGTAGGCGCGCGAATTTCCGGATCGACACCTGCGGGCGGACAAAGCACCCCGTCAGACTTCGCCAGCTTGTCACCCAGCGGTTCAGCGGCCTGCGAGTTGGTCGAGCCTTCCGGCGCGATGGTGCCGCGCGGCGGGACCGGCTTTGTCGGCCCGCAATTGGTGCTGGCAACTGGGGCTGGGGTTGCGGTTTGTGCCTGCGGCGTTGCTGGCCCTGGCGGCGCCTGCGCGATCGCCGCGCGGGTCGTCACCATCAGCACACAAGAGAAATACAAAAAGCGTTTTATCGTCATGCGGGGAAACGGACCGCGCTGGCAGAGGTTCCCCAATGGAATTCGTGGCGGTTTCACGACTTGCGATAGCGGATCAGCGAAAAATGACCCATTGGCGGCATCGGCCGGCGCTCGATCAAGCTGACACTGCCGTGAGCGGCCGCCCAATTTGCGAGGCGCGCCCACGGAAATTCCGGTCGCCAGCCGAGCCGACGCGCCAGCGGAGCAAACGCGAGTTCAAACACACGGCGCGCGCCATTTTCGGCGCCAATGTGATTGACTAGAATGAGTTCGCCGCCGAGCTTCAGCACGCGGATGAAGTCGTTCAACGTAGCCTCGGGGTCGGGCACGGCGGTAACGACATATTGCGCGACGACGGCGTCAAAAAATTCGTTTGGGAAAGCCAGGTTCTTGGCGTCCATAACGGCGAGCATCTCGACGTTGGGAAGGCCCAGTGCCCGAACGCGCCGCTGCGCCTTGCGCAACATCGGCTCCGAGATATCGACGCCGCACAATTTCGTGCTCGGCGAATAATCCGACAATGATAAGCCGGTGCCGACGCCGACGTCGAGAATGCGCCCACCGATCTTGTCCGCTACGGCGATGGTAGATTGCCGGCCATGATCGAAAACTTTGCCGAATACCAGATCGTATATCGGCGCCCAGCGCCCATAAGCCTTTGCGACCCCCGCCCGGTCGATGTCTGAAGCCATGCCCCCCGCCCTGACAGCTCTATCCGCGCGCGGCCTCGACTAACGGCGATTGCCACGCGATGCTCTTGTTAATCGAGCTTTTCGCGGTGGCGCTCTGGATGAATCCGCCCCCGAGCACGCGAGCCTGCCCTGAAGGTGCATCGTAGAAGACGCAGGCCTGTCCAGGGGACACGCCCTCTTCGCCCGCAACCAGTTCAACTTCATAGCCGCGCTCAGTGGGCCGGAGCCAGGCCGGCTGCGGCGGCCGGGTCGATCGCACCCGCACGAAAATCTCGAGCCCGCCGCGAATTTCATCGAGCGCGCCATCGCCGATCCAGTTGACGTCGCGAAGGACAATGCGATCCATCCGCAACGCGTCGCGCGGGCCGACCACGACGCGTCGGGTCGCGGCATCGAGCCTCACGACATAAAGCGGCGTCGCCGAGGCGATACCCAATCCGCGCCGCTGGCCGACGGTGAAATGAACGATGCCCTGATGCTTGCCAATGGTTTGGCCACCGAGATCGACGATATCGCCCGGCTCGATCGCGTTCGGCCGCAAACGGCCGATAATATCGGTGTAGCGTCCGCTCGGCACGAAACAGATATCCTGGCTGTCCTGTTTGTCCGCAACCGTCAGTCCGAAGCGGCGCGCCAGTTCGCGGGTCTGCGCCTTGGTCATGTCGCCGAGCGGGAAGCGCAGATAATCAAGCTGTTCGCGCGTGGTTGCGAACAGGAAGTAGCTCTGGTCGCGATCAGCGTCAGCGGCGCAGACCATCGCTCGCGATCCATCGCTAATTCGGCGCGACGCGACATAGTGGCCGGTGGCGAGGGCGGCGGCTCCCAGCTCGCGCGCGGTCGCCAGCAGATCCCGAAACTTGATCGAGCGGTTACACTCGATGCAGGGAACCGGGGTTTCCCCCAAAGCGTAACTATCGGCGAAGTTGTCGATCACGGATTCTCGGAAACGGTTCTCGTAGTCCAGCACGTAATGAGGAATGCCGATGCGCTCGGCGACGTTGCGGGCGTCGTGGATGTCTTGTCCGGCGCAGCAGGCGCCCTTCCGATGGGTTGCCGCGCCGTGATCGTAGAGTTGCAGGGTAATCCCGACGACATCGTAGCCTTGGGACTTCAACAACGCAGCCGTCGTCGAGGAGTCGACGCCGCCCGACATAGCGACGACCACTCTTGTGCTCTGTGGCGGGCCTTGAAGATCCAAACTGTTGAGCATGGTTCCGGTCGTTTGCGATTGTGGGCCTTCAAACCCCTTTTTCGCGACAAGGAAGCGTCTTGGGTCGAAAAGCTTAGCTTTGGATTGAATTCGGAATCGTCCGGCAGAGCCGAATGCGCTCTGTGCCAGGCGAGCCGAAAAGCTTGCCTTTAATATAGGCGCTATTCCGGTCAGGCAATCACGCCTCCGCGCTTTTCATCTCCACGCCCAACGGCAAATCTTGCCGCCGGGCACAAAAAGCCGCTGCCATAGCGGCTTTACGGGTCACCGGACCTTCCATTAACACCATGATTTCAATGCGTATTTTGTAAGATGCGGGAATGGCCCGGTCCTTGCTGCTCTCTGATCCAGTTTCATTCCGAGAGGCGAACCAAGGTGTTCAGCGTCACGTCAGAACCAGCAGCAAGCGCGTCTATTCAGGCAGGGCAGCCGAAAACGGGGCGACCCGACCGCGCCACGCAGAGCGATGATTTTGGGGCGCTGCTCGATTCCAGCGTTCCCGTTGAGACGCAAGCCTCAAGTTCAGCCGCCCGGCAAACGTCCGCGTCGCAGCGTCGCGCGGATGGCGACGCGGCATCAACCAGCGACAGGGGCCGATCACGCGGGGCTTCGACCGGCCGCTCGAGCGACGCCGCCGACGACCAGAGCCCGACCCGCATTGCGGACGATGGCGGGCCGGAAGTGAGACAAGCTTCCGACGCGGGAGCGTCGGGCGCTACTGAGAAAAAGCGCACCCCAACAAAATCCGGTTCGTCCA
>JAICIT010000363.1 GCA_025960445.1 Bradyrhizobium sp.
TGGTGCCCCTGGCCGGAATCGAACCAGCACTCCTTGCGGAACTCGATTTTGAGTCGAGCGCGTCTACCAATTCCGCCACAGGGGCTCCCGCGCTCAGCCAATCGTTGGGATGGCGCGAAGCCGCCGGAATATAGCCGCCGTCCCGTGCGGGTCAACCCGCGCGTGCCCGGTCCGATAACCGAAAGTGCTCGACCGTCAGGACCATCGTTTCGCGACACCAGCGGGCGCTCCGCTGCATCGACGAGCCAACACACCACGCTGTGATCGTGTCCGTCTCGACACTGCCGTGGCCGCAGGCTAGGACCTTCCGCACGGGAGATCGCCTTGACATTCGAGAGTATCGCCAGCTCCTCGCCGCGAGACGATGCCAATGCTGCGCTAGTGGCGGCACTCGCTATCACGGGAATTGCAGCGGTGACGCTGGCTGGCGCGTGGTTCTTTCAACTCGTGTTGGACATTCGTCCTTGTCAGCTCTGCCTTGAACAGCGCTACGCTTATTATCTTGTCATCCCGCTTGCACTGGTGCTCGCGTTGGCCGCGGCGAGAGGAGCGCCGCGCCTCCTACTGCTGGCGGGCCTTGTCATCATTGCGCTCGCGACGGTGGGCAATGCCGGGCTCGCCGCCTATCATTCCGGCGTGGAATGGGGCCTCTGGCAAGGGCCAACGGAATGCACGGGTCCGGTCGGGGACCTCGGCAGCGCGGGGAATCTCCTCCAGCGCCTGGATAGCGTGAAGGTGGTGCGCTGTGACGAAGTACAGTGGCGCTTCCTCGGTCTGTCACTCGCCGGCTATAATGTGCTCATCTCGCTATTGATGGCGGCGATCGCAGCATGGGGCGCGGTGCGGTCCGCCCGGTGGGACCTGCGCTGACGCCACGGTGTTGCTAGTCGTCGACGTCGTCCTGTGGCCGGCCGAACAGGTGAATGATGCCCGGCGTGGCGATGGTGACGAACACGAATCGCGATAGATGATGCGCGCCGACAAAGATCGGATCGATGTGAAGCGTCAGCGCGAGCGCCAGCATCGCGTCCATCGCGCCGGGGGCGAATGCGACGATGGTGTCGGCGAATCCTACATGCGTGCTCAGCACGATGACCCCGACGAAAGCCGCCGAGATCGCGATGGCGATCGCAAAGGATGCGAGCGCCGCATTGACGTGGCTCAACAGGACGCTCGTCTTCATGCGCGCGAAACGTGTTCCGATCAACGCGCCGATGCCGATCAGCGCGATGCCGCGTAGTGACGGGGGCAGGCCGCCCTCGACCATACCGGTCCCATGAAGCACGCTTGACCCGATCATCGCGCCGAACATCCAGCTCGCCGGAAAATTCATCAGCCGCAGCAACAGCGCCACGGCAACCGCTGCGGCGATCAGTCCCGCCAATTCGAATGGGGAGGCGACTGCAATGGCAGCCGTAGGCGGAGACGATGGCGCTAATCCAGTGAGCGTGAGCAATAACGGCAGCGCGGCCGTTAGGATGATCACGCGCATGGTCTGCACCACCGCAATGGCCGAGACATCGGCGCCGCGCTCGATCGCGAGCATCGTGATTTGCGATAACGCGCCGGGGCTTGCTGCCAGGAATGCCGAAGTGCGGTCCCAGCCGTGCATGCGCTGCAGATAAACACTGCTTCCCAAGGTGGAGCAAAACGTGGCCAGCGCCAACAGGCCGACAGTGAGAGGATAGGTGCCCATGTGCTGCAGCAATTGCCGTGACACCAGGGAGCCCAGGGATATGCCGAGCAGTAGCAGAACAGACTGGGTCAGGATCGGCGGCAGGCTTAGGGGTCGCCCGGCGATGGCGGCCGCGCCGACGGCTATCATCGCACCGGAAATCAAGCCGCCGGGCAGGTTTGCCCACAAGAACAACGCGCCACCGGCACCGCCGATGGCGAGGGTTTCAAACACGTTGAGAGTTTTGGCGCGGCTCGGGACGGCGAACGCCATCGAAAGGGGAATCAGGCTCACGCCGCCTTATGGCAAATCCGAAGAGGTGGGACAAATGCGCCAGAGCGGTGCAGCATTGCGCGCGGTGTGCGCTTTCGGCCTGCCGGCGTGATCGAGATAGGAAAGCAAAAGAGAGGCCTGCCTTGGCAGGCGCCGATTGCCCTCCCCGTTTTCAGGGGAGGGCAGAGCCGACACTACGATTTCGGCTTGGCGGCGGTGTCCTTGCCGGCCTTCTTGCATTCGGACATGAACTTCTTGCGCTCTTTGCCATGGATCGACTTGGCGTCGGCTTCCTTCGAGCATTCGAGGGAGGCGGCCGTTCGCGGCTTCTCCATCTTCTTTTCTGCCTTAGCGCTCGGCGCCGCTGGTGCGGTGGTCTGCGCAAATGCCGGACTGATCAGGAAAAGGGACGCAACGGCAAGCGCAGCGGCGCGGGAGGATATCGTCATCATAGGGAGCACCTTTTGGTTGAAGAGCCCGTCAATTTCACGTGAGTATGCTGAACCGCGGATGAATGGACCGGTGCGTACTGTATTTGCCGGGAAAGATATTTTTGCCGCTTGCTGCGTTGTCACCCGCCATCGTCGCGCTAGGATGTGCTTCTCAGATCATCATGCCTAGGAGACCAGGAATGAGTATTCATGCAAAAATATTGTGCACATTGGCGGGGGCGAGTTTTGCCGCGTTGATGGCCGCGGCTCCGGCGCAGGCTCTGACCGCGCAGGAATGCAGCGCAAAGTATCAGGCCGCCAAGTCCGCCGGCACCCTCAACGGGGAGAAGTGGAACGATTTCCGCAAAACCAAGTGCGCGGATGCGGCGGCGGCCGCGCCAGCGGCGGCTCCAGCGGCGCCCAAAGCGGCGGAAGCCAAATCCAAGAAACCAGTGACAACTGCGGCACCTGCCGCCGCGCCGACTGGAAATGCGGTATTCCCGACCGCCATCGATCCGAAATATTCAAAGGAGACCGCCGGCAAAGCCCGCATGCACACCTGCGTCGATCAATACAACGCCAACAAAGCCACCAACGCCAATGGCGGATTGAAGTGGATACAGAAGGGCGGCGGCTATTACAGCGAGTGCACCAAGAAACTGAAGGGCTGATCGTCCTTAAATTGCGGCGCGGCCGGGTGTGATTCTCCGACCGCGCCGAAGAATGCTTCTCCAGTTATTGTTCGCCTGATTTGCGATGAGCCGCGTGCGCGGCCTTCGCCATGACAGAGATTTGCAGCAGCCAGCACGGACTTCCAGGTGCAACCGATGATTCCCATCTGATGACCTCGATGATGGCCGTGCTGGGACTGGCCTCGGGCGCGCTGGTCGGCTTTTCGCTGGGTCTGGTCGGCGGCGGGGGATCCATTCTCGCAGTACCGCTGATGGTCTATCTGGTCGGCGTGCCCGAGCCGCATGTCGCGATCGGCACGAGCGCCATCGCGGTCGCTGCTAATGCAGCGGTCAATCTGTCGAATCATGCTCGCGGCGGGACGGTCAGATGGAGCTGCGCGTTGCCTTTTGCGGCCGCCGGGATCGTCGGCGCGCTTGTCGGTTCGATCTTCGGCAAAATGCTCGATGGCCAGAAGCTGCTCGCGTTGTTTGCGCTGCTGATGCTTGTCATCGCCGGGCTGATGCTGAAGACCCGGGCACGGGTTGGCTTGCCAGATGCGAAAATGAGCTGGTCCAACATGCCCGCCATTGTCGGGCTGGGACTGGGGACCGGAACGCTGTCCGGCTTCTTCGGCATCGGTGGTGGATTTCTGATTGTCCCTGCGCTGATGCTGGCGACGGGAATGTCGATCATGAACGCGGTCAGTTCTTCGCTGGTCGCGGTGACCGCATTCGGCCTGACCACCGCGGCCAGCTACGCGTGGTCCGGGCTGATCTCGTGGGGATTGGCAGGGCTGTTCGTTGCCGGCGGTATCTGCGGCGGATTGCTCGGTACGCGATTGGCGCGGTTGCTTGCCGACCGGCGCGGGGCGCTTAACACGTTGTTTGCTGCTGTCATCGTGGCGGTGGCGCTCTATATGCTGCTACGTAGCTTGAACCTGCTCTGATGAGCGAA
>JAICIT010000364.1 GCA_025960445.1 Bradyrhizobium sp.
CGACAGCGCGATTGCGATAGCCACCCTCTGCCGCATACCTCCGGAAAGTTGATGCGGATATTGCCCCAACCTCTGTTCGGGCGCGGGAATGCCGACCGCCGTCAGCAGTTCCACGCTGCGTTTCTTTGCCGCGAGTCCGTCAAGTTCGAGATGCTCCTGCAGCGTTTCGATCAACTGAGTGCCGATCGTCAGCACGGGATTGAGCGAGGTCATTGGATCCTGGAATACCACCGCAAGCGATCGGCCGCGGAGCTTGCGCAGGCGTTCGGGATCGAGACGCACGATATCCTGCCCATCAAATATCACCCGCCCTGATAGTTTCGCTTTGTTAGGCAGCAATTGCAGAATGGCGCGCGACAGCATGGTTTTGCCGCAACCGGATTCGCCGACTATTCCCAGCGTTCGGCCGGCGTCGATCGACAGGTTAACATGATCCACTGCACGCAGATTACCTCGCGGCGTCGGCAAATCCACCGACACGTCCTCCACCGATAGTAACGTCCGCGCTGTCACAGTCACAGTGCGCCTTGCCGGGGATCGGTGATGGCTCGCAATGTATCGCCGATCAGATTAAAGGAAAGCACGGTGAGAAACATTGCAACCGCAGGAATGAACGCCAGGCGCGGCGCTATTTCCAGGCTCTCGCGCCCCTCGCCGATCATGCTGCCCCAGCTCGATATCGGTGGCGGCACCCCGAGCCCGAGAAACGAGAGCGCTCCCTCAACGACGATGGTAACGGCAACGCCAAGCAGGAAAAATGCCAGCAGTGGCAGCAACACGTTCGGCAACAGCTCTCGCAGCAGGATGCGCGGATGCGTAGCGCCGAGTGCCTGGGCCGCGATCACGAATTCGCGTCGCGCAAGCGAGAGCGTCGCGGCGCGAGCCACGCGCATGAAGGCGGGGATGCCGAGCACGCCGAGAATGCAGGTCAGATTAAGCAGCGATTGCCCGAGGTAAGCGGTCACGGCCAACGCCAGTATCAACGGAGGAAACGCCAGCAGCACGTCCATACTGCCGACCACGAGCGACTCGAAACGCCCACGAAAGTAGCCCGCCAGAATTCCAAGCGCGCCGCCAATGGTAATGCCGATCACCGGCGCACACAGGCCTACCGTAAGCGATACCCGAGCGCCATAAATCAGCCGCGCCAATTCGTCTCGGCCGAGCCCATCGGTGCCGAGCCAGTGCGAAGCCGAGATCGGCACGCGTCGTTCGAGCATGTCCATGTCCGTCGGACTGGGTAAGGGCAAAAGTGAGGCAAGTGCGGCGGCGGCGACAATGAATATGGTCCACGCGATTGCGCCCCAGAACAGCCATCCGAGCCGGCGCGATCGCGTCGCTGGACTGAGCGCGACCTCCTCGTCAATGCCGAGTTCAAGCGTGGCCATGGCGTATCCTGGGGTCGAGGACGGCGTAGAGCATGTCGACAATAAAATTCATCAGTACGAATCCACCGGCGACAAACAGCACCACGCCCTGCAGGATGATGAGATCGCGGGTGTAGATGGCGGAAACGAGCAGCCGGCCAATTCCCGGCAACGCGAAGATAGTCTCGACAATCAGGGCGCCGCCGATCAGGCGGCCGATGTTGATCCCGGTGACGGTAATGAGAGTGAGCGACGATGGCTTCAAGGCATGCACGAACAGGATGCGCGACGCCTTCAATCCTTTGGCTTTGGCCAACGCAATATAATCTTCCTGCAGGGTCGCGATCATATCGGATCGAAGCACCCGCATGATTCCGGGCCATTCGGCAAGCGCCAGAGTCAAGGCTGGCAACACCAGGAAGCGCAGATTAGCCGCGGGGTCTTCCGCGAATGGCACATAACCGGTGGCCGGCAGCCACCGCAACTCGACGGCAAAGAGGTAGATCAACAGGATCGCCGAGAGAAATGTTGGCACCGACAGCATGCCGAACGCACTGCTGGTCATAAAGCGATCGAAGGCACTCCCGTTGCGCACCGCGCAAGCGATGGCGACGGGAACGCCGACGGCGAGCCCAATGATCTCGGCCAATAGCATCAGTTCAAACGAGACCGGCAGCCGCTCGGCGACTGCCTGTAACACGGTCTGCCCGGTACGAAAGGACCTGCCAAAATCACCTTCGAGCACATGTCCCAACCAACTGAAGTACCGCCACCAGATCGGCTGATCGAGCCCCATGTCATGCCGCAAAGCAGCGACCTTCTCCGGGGTCGCCTGATCGCCCAGGATCACGTAGGCGAGATCGCCAGGGAGCAACGAGGCGATCAGGAACGTCAACAGCGATACGGCGAGCAGAACGGGGAGAAGATAAAACAGCCGCCGAGCAACAAAGCCTAGCATTGCAGATCATTCCAGCCAGACGTTCGATACGTCGATGACCCCGCCATAGATCTTCGGCAGCCCGTTCAGCTTGGCGGTTGAAATCGCGTAATAGGTGTTCTGGAAAGTCCAGAACCAGATCGCCTCCTGATTGATCAGCCTGCTGATCGCGCAATAATCCTCGATCCGCTGCGCGGTGTCGGCTGTGATGCGCGCATGCTCGAGCAATTTGTCCAGTTCGGGATTGGAATAATTGGCGAGCGCGACCGGGCTGCCGGTATGGAAGTTTGCGTACATCTGCGGATCTGGATCGGCGAGATCGACGATGCGCCACGGCGTTATTTGAAACTGGCGCATGAAGGCACGGGGCACGATCGTAGCCTGATCGACCTGTTCGATTTCCATATTAGCGCCGACCTGCTTCCAGAACTGTTGAAATATCTGACCGGTATTGCGTCCGCGCGGCGTCGCGGTGACGATCATCTTGAAGTCGACCGGCTTGCCATACTCCTTGATCAGGGCCTTCGCTTTCTCGACATCAGTGGGAAGCGCACCATCATCCTTGCACTTGACCCAGGAACCATCGCCGTATGGATTGCTGGCCGGTCGGGCCAATCCGTTGGTGAGTGCCTGCGACATCTTCTTGCGATCGATCGCCATCACCAAGGCGCGCCGCACGCGGACATCGTCGAACGGTGCGACCTTGGTGTTGAAGGCGGCGACCGCCGCGCCGGAGCCGGCATAGGTATGCACCTTCAACTTGGGATCTTTTTGAGCTTTCTGAATGTTGTCAGCATCCGCCTCATCATCCCAGATGATATCTGCCTCGCCGGATTGCAGGCTGGCGAAGCGCGACTGTGCATCTGGCAGCGGCTTCAGAACGATGCGGTCGAGGTAGGGATGACCCTTGTTCCAGTAGTCCGGATTTTTCTCCAGCACCATGCGGTCGCCCGCGGTCCATGACTTCATGACGTAAGGTCCGGTGCCGACAGGATTGCGGTTGTAGTCCTCCCCCTTGGTCTTCCACGCCGTCGGTGATTGCATGACGTTGTTCGAGCTTTGAAGCGTCATCAGCGCCGGCATGTTCACCTGCGGGTCGTTCAAATTATAGACCAGCGTCAAATCGTCGGGCGCCTGTGCGTCGTGAATGTAGGATATGTAGAAGGCGCAGCGGCATTTGTTGGCCGGGTCCTTTTGCCGGTCGAAATTAAGCTTCGCCGCTTCGGCATTGAAGGGCGTGCCATCGTGGAATTTGACGCCGGGCCGAAGCTTGAACGTCCAGGTCTTGAAATCATCTGAGTGGGACCAGGAGAGTGCGAGCTTGGGCTGCACCTCGCCCTTGTCGTCGAGGCTCGTGAGCGTATCGAAAATCGCGGCGGCTGCGGTTTCCGCAGCCGTGTCGAACACGCCTACCTTCAGGGGATCGAAACCCGGTATATCCAGTTCGAGCCCTACGGTGATGCTGCCGCCCTGCTTTTGGGCCTGCGCGTTACCTGCGAACAGGCCCGCTCCAAGCATCGTAGCAACGCAAATACCCGCGAGCGCCCGCGAGCGTGATGCTGATTTCATTTTGCTCCCTCCGGTATGCAATCCGTCCGGTGTTCCGGATCCGTAGTGACCTTCGATCAGATTGGCCGGAATCGCGGGCTGCGGCAAGGCCGAGAGGTGAATGAGATGAAAAGCCGCAGCAGTCAGGTCA
>JAICIT010000365.1 GCA_025960445.1 Bradyrhizobium sp.
CTGAGCACAAATCTCAAGCTTGTCGCCCAAATGCCAGCTGCGCGGGTGAATAAAATCCTGTCCGGCAAGTCGAAATGTCTGTCCCGCTGTTGTCACGAGCGCGAACGGCTCGGCTGGGTCGCTATCTTTGAAGACCCTACCGATCGTATCCGAATGGCAGGAATGGGATGATGCGGCAGCTGCCGCGAACGCCAGTAAACTCACCATCATGGCCGACTCATCCCGCCTGAGGTCAACTGATCATGCTTGCAGATAAACTTGGGCGCAAATCCGAATGTCCGTTTTCCACCCTTAACGGACCTTAGCGCTCGTCCGGCCGTAACTCTCTGGCACACGCTGGAGGCGCCCCATGCTCTATTCACCTGCGTTCCGTTTTCCTTCCCGCAAGCCCACTGGCGCGGAGCTCGCGCTAAAGCCGTTCCACGTCTGGGGCATTCGCGTACGGCTGCAAGTCAGCCACCGCACTCGCGATCTAGCGCTGTTCGACCTGGCACTGGACAGCAAGCTTCGCGGTTGCGACCTCGTACAATTGAAGGTTTCCGATCTAGTGTCTGCGAGCGGAGTGAAGCGGCGCGTCATGATCCTTCAGCAGAAGACTGGACGGCCAGTCCAGTTCGAGGTGACCGAGCAGGCGCGGCGATCGATTTCGGCGTGGATCGAAGCAAAGCAACTCCGAGCGGATGATTGGCTGTTCCCCAGCCGAATGAAGCGGGGCTGCCACCTCTCGACGCGTCAATATGCGCGGCTGGTGGACAAGTGGGTTCAGCTCGTCGGGTTAGACCCGGCCGCCTATGGAACTCATAGTCTTCGCCGGACCAAGGTAGCGCTGCTCTACAAGAAGACCGGCAATTTGCGCGCCTGCCAGCTGCTGCTGGGGCACACAAAGCTCGAAAGCACAGTCAGATATCTCGGCGTGGAGGTTGATGACGCGCTGGAACTGTCGGAGGCACTGGAGCTTTGAGCCCTGCCTCTTGCAGTCCCACAGCTGGGAAGAAGCAGGGCTCACTCGATCCGGCATGCTCCCCAGTGGGGCCAGGAAGCCGCTGACAAGGGTTTTTCTAAGCTGGAGGTCTTAACCGGCTCTTGGTCTTAGGTCCGCAATGGGTGGAATTCGGACACTGCGTCATTTAGTGTTCGCGAATGTGGATTGCCGTTGTGTTCGGCGCGTTCGCCGCACCTCAGATTGCTTCCTCGCCGCCATTTAATCACCGTCCTGCGGAACAGCTTGCCATCATCGAGAGCGGCGGCGGTTTAGGCATCGACGTTCAGAACACGACAATCTTTTCCACGATGAATCGTGGTGGGACGATCACTTGGTTCGTTGAACGCAATAGTAATGAAAGCAATTGGTGCGGCCGGACCGACAACGGCAAATGCGTTTCAACCCGCAAATCATCTATGGATTGGATCGACAGCAGGGAATGTCCTCCACTTCGCGGTGTTCTCGCGCAGCTGCAGACCGTGCGAACGAAGGAGCGCGGTTCAGCCCATCCGTGGGTTTCGGACACGCCGTTGTTGTCGCTCCTCACTTTCAAAGACCGAGGTCAGTTGGCGACCGAGCGCCTGTCCGAATACATGGGACCGCTGGTCGATTGGTGGCGCGCCGCACAGGAGCAATTGAAACCGTGTTGGATCAAGGTCCGTCCGTGGAAGCTTTAGTGGCAGCTTTGGGTGGAAATCGGAAATTAGCGAATGCCGGCTGCTGATCTACTTTTTGTGGGAAGGCCCCTGCCAAGCAATGACCGACCAATGGACGCGCCAGATCCCGTCAGGATCGAGCCTGAATCCCGCGACGTAGTTGCCCGTGTGCGTGAACGGAACGCCGTCGCGCACACTGTCCTCCGCATAGGTGCCCCGGTAAACGGCCAGGTCGCCGGACTTCGCAACGTCAACGGACTCCTCGATCAGGGTGAGGTGCCAGCTAGGCGAATACTTGAAAGCCATCGACAGGCCGTCGTGGTCGGCTTTTGCTCCCATCGACGGAGGGCGCCCACTTTCCATCGAAACCAGATCGGGTGCGTCGTACTTGGTGGCCCTGTCAATGTCCTTGGCGTTGATGCCGGCGATAATCTCGCCGACCTCGGAACTTAGCTTCTCGTCGACCGGCCGCACTGGTTGGGCATCGGCAGCCCCGCAGGCGCAGCCGACCGCAATCGCGATGAAACTGAATCGCTTGAACATCGAAACCCCGCTTTGCGTCGCGCGATTAATTCCGGCGAAGGAGCGCCACTAGCCAGAGGAGGCAAGGTTTAGCGTACCGCCGAATGTCCGCAATGGGTGGAAAACAGATGCTTAGCAGATCGCGAAACCTGCTCATGCGCCTGCCGTGTCCACGATCAAAGCAATGAGGTAAGGCGGTCTAAGACAGCAGAGGAGAAGACGGTGACCGACGACAGGTTTGCTGAGTTCAAGAACCAGCAACGCGAAGCTTGGTCGTCCTTCGCGCCGACCGCAGCATTGACGACGCCCATCGCAGGTCACCTGGTCCGGTTCGCGTCCATTTCGCCCGGCGAGAAGGTGTTGGACGTCGGCTGCGGGACCGGTGTTGTCGCAATTACAGCTGCACGCCGCGGGGCCAAGGTAAGCGGCCTCGACCTTACCCTAGCCTTGCTGGAGCACGCGCGGCAAAACGAAAAGATCGCCGAATGCGGACCGATCGAATGGATCGAAGGCGACGGCGAGAACCTGCCCTATCCCGACGGGAGTTTTGATGTTGTGGTTAGTCAATTCGGGCACATGTTTGCGCCACGTGCCGATGTGGCAATCGCCGAGATGCGGCGTGTGCTGAAGCCCGGGGGCCGCATCGCCTTTGCGACCTGGCCGCCCGAACATTTCGTCGGTCGGTTCTTCGCGTTCGTTGGGTGGCATTCCCCACCGCCGCCTGAAGGCGCGGCTCCGCCGCCGTTATGGGGCCTCGTCCCTGTGGTCACAGAGCGACTATCAGATGGCTTCGATCAGCCCTTCTTCGAACGCGGTGTAATGCGGGTGCCTGCACTCAGTCTCCCGCACCTGTGGGAGTATATGACCCAGTCGATCGGGCCGCTTCAAAAACTCACAGAGCGCCTCGCAGCTGAGCCTGAGAAGTTAGCCGCTGTCCGGCGAGAGATGCTTGAGTTGGCGGAGCCCTACTTCTTCGACAACATCATGCATCAGGACTATTTGCTGACCCGAGCGCAAGCGCGGTGATGCTAGTGTCCGCTTTGGGTCGAAAGCTGCCATTAGAAATGAGCTATCAATGAACCGGCTAGAACGCGTGACCGTCACGCTCAGAGACGGCGCGGCATTCCGCCAAGGTGAACTGGCCTGACTGGTGGACCTGTGACGCGCTCTAAGCGCAGCTTCCCACCCGTTCGCGCCGTCGCTTCATTACATGATGCGCTCGGCAGCTTTTCTAGTGCTGCGGCTGGAGTGGGATCAGCGGGCCCTAATCAAGCCTTGATTCCCTCTGATTCATGACTTCGCTCAAGCGCTGTCGCGCAAGTTCAAGATGAACTGCTGCGTCGGGAGGTCCGTCATAGGCATCCAGCAGGTCGATGGCGTCAATTATATGCTCAAGGGAACGTTTGATCGCCGCGCCCCTCTCTTCGTGGTTACTCATCCAAACCATACGCAGCCCTTCTCAGCGGCACCCGACGCCGGAGGTCGCTGAAATTACTCTTATAAAGCCATGGAAATGGTGTGAAATTGCAACTTACCCGCCGGCGCGATCGGGATGCGGGGGAATTGGCGTTTTGCAATGGAACAGCCTGGTCAGATAATTCTCCATCAGCGAGCGACCCTTTTGGGTGAGGCGCACAAACTGCCTGCGGGAGGCAAGTTGCGAAGGTCCCCGCTCAATGAGGTTCTTCTCCATCAAAATTTGCTGCCAGCGAATGCCCGTAGTCTCGGCAACGGCAGCTGCATGACTCAGTGCTGTAGGTCGGAGCATTTCGCCTCTCGATGGCAGACAATAAAGTGCCAAAAGCATGTCCCATGCGGGCTCGCCGAAGAGATGATCTGATA
>JAICIT010000366.1 GCA_025960445.1 Bradyrhizobium sp.
AGCGCTAGCCGGTCCAGCCAGGCAGCGGAGACCAGGTCCAGCAAGGCGGAAGTTGCGACTAAATCGACTTCTGCATCGAATGCGGCTTCAAGATCTCGGTTCAGGTCGAGCGGGGTTACCGTCACGTCGATGTCCTTGGCCACCGGCGTTGCCTTTGCGTGCATTAGCAGGCGAACGTCGTGATCGACGAGGTGCCAGTTCTGGCGGGCGGGCAGGCGCGGGCTCAAACTGCGCAAGGTCGAGCCAGTCCCGCAGGCGAGATCGATAACTCGCACCGCGTGGAGCGGTTTGAGAAAATTGGCGATTGCCGCGAGAACTTCCGGATTCCGTGCGCGGGTATCGTAGGGCTCGCGCAAAGCCAACCACTCAGCCGAGAAACCGGTCATGTCGGCGTTTCCAATGCACGCGCGAAGACTTCGGCCGATTGTCGCCAGGTCGGAAGCCCCATGGCAGCCGCGCGCGAGGCACCGGCCATCCGGTCTCGCAACCCATCGTCGCCAACGACTTGCCGCAGCGCGTTTGCAAAGGCCGAAACATTGCCGGCGGGCACCAGCAGGCCTGCGTCCGGCGGCACTGTCTCCGGGATTGCGCCTGAGGTCGTTCCAATCACCGGCAGACCGTGCGCGACGGCCTCGGCATACGCCATGCCGTAGCCTTCGAAATGAGACGCAAGGACGAACACATCCGCCTCGGCATAGAGCGCTGCCAGTCGCTTTGCCGAGACCGCGCCAAGCGCGGCAATGCGATCTCCGAGCCCATGGCGCGCAATTTCGGCATCGACCAGCGCAACGGCGCGGAGGTCGCGCGTGCGGTCTCCCGCGATTGTCAGCCGCCATGACAGTTCGGTGAGTGTCGCCAGCGCAGCGACCAGAATATCATAGCCTTTGCGCGGCACCACCGCGCCGACCGAAAGCAGCCGCACTGTCCCGTCCCGGCTGCCTTGCACCGGCGGCGCTGGATCACTGCCCGGCGTCGCGACCGTAATGCGCTCGGACGGAATGCCGTAGTCGGAAGCGATGAGTCGCGCCGTAGCTGCGCTGGTGACGATAACGCGCTGTACCACTGCGAGGGCCGCCCTTTCACTCGCGCGCAACGCCTCGGCTTGCCCAGGGGACAGTCCCATTTCCAGCGCGAGCGGATGATGCACCAGCGCCGTTAACGGATTGCGGCCGGCAACTTCCGCGGCGGCTTCCGGCAACACGCCGAGCGCAAGTCCGTCAACAACGATGCTATGGCCGGTCGGCGTCGCAAGCAGCCGCATTCGCGCGCTGGCGCGTGTTGCCTGATCCGGCCAGGGAAAGCCTTCGCCTAAGTCGATGAGGTCGATCTGCCAGCCAAGTTGGGTGAGTTCGGCAATCATGCGCCGGTCATACGCGTAGCCGCCTGTCGGCGTGGCAATGTCGCCCGGCACAGCGAACACCAAGTGCCTTACCACAAATCCGCCTCGTACCACGCCCGCGCGACATGCGATTCTGAAAGCGTGATACGGATGCGCTTGAGTTCTCGCCCATTCCGGCCGAGCTCGCCGGCGCGGGCATCTTTGGCCAGCCGCTCGAAAATATGCTTCGTCAGAAATTCGGTAGTGGTGTTGCAGCCCTTTAATTCCGGTATTTCGTCCAGGTTGCGATAGTTCAGCGGCCCCAACACAGCCTTGAGGGCCTCATGCGCGCGGCCGATGTCGATGACGATGCCGTTGCTGTCGAGCGTCTCTGCGGAAAAGGCCGCATCGACGACGAAAGTCGCGCCATGAAGTGCTTGCGCCGGGCCGAATATGGCACCACGGAAGGAATGGGCGATCATGATATGGTCTCGAACCTCGACGGCGAACAAGGAACCTCCTCAGAGATAGCTAATGGGTTGGCAAAGGATGCCGCTGCGGGCGTCAAGAATATTCGGCAACTGATCCGGCAAATCCCGGAAGGCGACCGGTGTGGCCAGCAACAGCTCGAGCCGCGCGTCGGCCAACAGCGCGAGTGCTGCCGCAAGTCGTCGGCCGTGCGTCCAGCGGGGCCGATGCGAGGGTGCAATCCGCCCAACCTGGCTTGATAGCAGCCGCAGTCGACGACTGTGGAAAGCGCCGCCCAGCTGTGCCGTTACCGCCGAATTGCCGTACCAGCTCAATTCAACCACCGTTGCCTCCTCGCCGGCGAGCGCGAGCGCTGTGCCAAGTCCGGTCGGATTGCCACTGGCGTGAACGACCAGGTCGCAGTCGCCCTTGGCGCTTTCCGGCGTTGCAAAGCTAACCCCAAATGCTTTTGCTAATTCCGCGCGCGCAGGGTTGACGTCGACAAGCGTCACCTCCGCGCCCGGAAGCCGTCCGCACAAATAGGCCACTAGAGAGCCAACCACGCCGCCGCCGACGATGGCAATGCGATCAGCGGGGGAGGGCGCCGCATCCCAGACGGCGTTCAGCGCGGTCTCCATATTGGCGGCCAGCACCGCGCGTTGCGGCGGCAGATCCTTCGGCAGCACGACGACGGCGCTCGCCCGGATATTGAACAGGGTTTGATGAGGATGGAGGCTGAAGATCGTCCGCCCGAGCAGCGATTCTGTCCCTTGCTCGACCCGGCCCACCGTGGAGTAGCCGTATTTCACCGGGAATGGAAAATCGCCTCCCATGAAGGGGGCGCGCATGCGTTCGTATTCGCTCGCCGGCACTCGGCCGGCCAGCACAAGGCCTTCCGTGCCGCGGCTGATGGCGCCGTAAAGCGCCCGAACGCGCAGTTCGCCTGTTTGCGGTTCTGGGAGCGATTCCTGGCGGATTTCGACTTGTCCCGGCCCAGTGTACCAGAGCGCCTGGGCAACTTCGTCGGTACCGCTGGTCGCCAATTACTTACTCTCGAGCTGGAATTCCTGTACGGCTGTCGTGTTATATCATTGACTATGCATTGTCTGCCAAAACAGTAGAACCCCGCCCGCGTGTCAAAGCGCTTCCCAATACAATCCATCCATGCAGACGCCGCCGTAAATCAGATTTTCGGACGTCGCTTGCTGTTTGCTGTCCTGTTTGTCGCCACCATGGCCGGATCCCTCGCCCTTGCCGCCGTGGCACTCTCTCCCGGTGGGCTTGGCATTATCGACCTGGCGCTGCTCGCGTTGTTCGCGATCACGCTACCCTGGACGGTTGCAGGATTCTGGAATGCCGTGATCGGGTTTCTGATCATGCGCTTTTCCGCCGATCCGATTGCGGCGGTGATGCCGGTGATGTCGCGCATTCAAGGCGACGAGCCGCTGACCGCCTCAACCGCAATCCTGTTGTGCATCCGCAACGAACCGCCTGAGCGGGTGATTCGGAATCTGGAGCCGATGCTGGCCGGTCTTGACCTTAGCGGCTACGGGAAGCGATTTGCGCTGTATGTCCTTAGCGACAGCAGCGACGCGAGCATCGCAAGCGGCGAGGAGGCTTGCTTCGCTGCGTTGAGCGCGCGGTGGGGCGACCGGGTGCCGATCACATACCGGCGGCGTGTCGTTAACACGGGCTACAAGGCCGGTAACATTCGGGAGTTTTGCGAACGCTGGGGCAGCAAACACGAGTTCGCGGTGACGCTCGACGCCGACAGTTTCATGACCGCCGATGCTATTCTCCGCCTAGTTAGGATCATGCAAGCGGATCCCAAGCTCGGCATTCTTCAGGGCTTGATCGTAGGACTTCCGTCCACCAGCGCCTTTGCACGCGTGTTTCAGTTTGGCATGCGGCTCGGCATGCGCTCCTACACCATCGGGAGCGCATGGTGGCAGGGCGATTGCGGACCCTATTGGGGCCACAACGCGATATTGCGGCTGGAGCCGTTCATCGCGCATTGCGGGCTGCCGACGCTTTCGAATGAAGGAATGGAAGACGAGCATATCCTCAGCCACGACCAGATCGAGGCGGTGCTGATGCGCGGGGCGGGTTTCCACGTCCGGGTGTTGCCGCAAGAGGACTTAGGTTGGGAGGAGAATCCGCCAACTTTGCTCGAGTTCATCCGCCGTGATTTACGCTGGTGCCAAGGCAACATGCA
>JAICIT010000367.1 GCA_025960445.1 Bradyrhizobium sp.
CTATGAGGCGATTGACGATCTCGCCGGGCGTCTCGGATCCTATGCGGGCTTGGTCCACGCCGGCGACAGCGTCAATCCGGTGATAACCAAGTTCTACGGCGACGTTTCGGAGCGGCTGACAAACGCGTCGGTACATCTGTTGTTCTTCGCGCTCGAGCTTAACCGTGTCGATGATGCCGTGATCGAACGTGCGATGCGTGCGCCAGAACTGGCGCATTACCGCCCCTGGATCGAAGACCTGCGCAAGGACAAGCCGTATCAGCTTGAAGATCGGGTCGAGCAGCTATTCCACGAGAAATCGCAAAGCGGTTATTCCGCCTGGAATCGGCTCTTCGATCAGACCATTTCCGGTCTGCGTTTCAAGATCGGAAGCAAGGAGCTGGCGATCGAGCCGACGCTAAGCCTGCTGCAGGATCGCGCCGGCGAAAAGCGAAAGGCGGCAGGGCAGGCTCTGGCGAATACCTTTAAGGCAAATGAACGGACGTTCGCGCTCATCACGAACACGCTCGCCAAGGACAAGGAGATTTCGGATAGATGGCGCGGATTCCAGGATGTGGCGGATTCGCGCCACCTCAATAACCGCGTCGAGCGCGAGGTTGTCGATGCGCTGGTTGCTTCGGTTCGCGCAGCCTATCCTCGGCTGTCGCACAGGTACTATCAGCTCAAGGCGCGCTGGTTCAAAAAGAAGAAACTCGCGCATTGGGATCGCAATGCGCCGCTGCCTTTCGCCGCGACGGGCAGCATCGGCTGGCCAGATGCTCGGAACATGGTGCTGACGGCCTATCGCGGATTCTCGCCCGAGATGGCGAGCATCGCCGAACGATTTTTCACCGATCGCTGGATCGATGCGCCGGTGCGGCCGGGAAAGGCGCCCGGTGCATTCTCACATCCGACCACCCCTTCGGCGCATCCATACGTGCTGATGAATTATCAGGGCAAGCCGCGCGACGTGATGACTCTCGCACATGAACTCGGGCACGGTGTGCATCAGGTGCTGGCCGCGAAAAACGGCGCGCTGATGGCTCCGACCCCGCTGACGCTTGCGGAAACCGCGAGCGTGTTTGGCGAAATGCTGACGTTCAAGCGGTTATTGGCAGAGACCAGAAGCATGAAGCAACGCCAGGCGCTGCTTGCCGGCAAGGTCGAGGACATGATCAACACGGTGGTGCGGCAGATCGCGTTCTATACGTTCGAGCGCGCCATTCACACTGAGCGGCGCAATGGCGAATTGACCGCAGAGCGGATTGGCGAAATCTGGCTCAGCGTTCAGGGCGAGAGCCTTGGGCCGGCAATCGATATCCGTCCTGGCTACGAGAATTTCTGGATGTATATCCCGCATTTCATACATTCGCCGTTCTACGTTTACGCCTATGCTTTCGGCGATTGCCTGGTGAACTCCCTATATGCCGTGTACGAACATGCGCAGGCGGGATTTGCAGAGCGCTACCTTGCGATGCTCGCGGCGGGTGGCACCAAGCACTATTCCGAATTGCTCAAGCCGTTCGGGCTCGACGCCAAAGACCCCAAATTCTGGGAGGGCGGCCTGTCGGTCATCGCGGGCATGATCGACGAACTGGAAGCGATGTCCTGAGGCAGGCTGCGTTCCGGCCGCGTTCCCACGCCAAACAGCCTTGGATCGGCGCCGGCGGGCCGAATAGGCTCGCCAATGCAGAGAGCTAGAGAAAAGTCCGGTCGACGTTGCCCTGTCCGATGGATTGCGGTAATTCCACGGCAGACCCGAACACTGACCGGAGACACTGATGGCTGAGCATAATGAGGTGGCCTACACGACGGCCGACGGCAACGATTATGCGGCCCATGAGCAGACCTATGAAGGTTTCATCATGCTGGTGAAATACGGCACGGCCGCCGTCGTCTTTGTCATCGCCATGATGGCGATCTTTCTGACCTGATTGACCTTCAGATTGCGCCGCTGCTCGGCGGCGCAATTCAAACAACTGCACGCGGCCGCACACAATCCGGTATCCACGCTTGCAGAATTAGCGTTAGCTTGTTCGCGCGTGTGCACCTCGCGCCGGAGGTCTTATGAAGATTGCCGTTGCCAAGGAAGTCGATTCCTCCGAGCCGCGGGTGGCGGCCTCGCCCGACACGGTAAAGAAATTCAAGGCGCTGGGGGTCGATGTCGCTGTCGAGCCCGGCGCCGGCATCAAATCCGGCCTGCCGGATTCGGAATTTGCCGCGGCGGGAGCCAGCGTCAGCGCCGATGCGCTCAAAGACGCTGATATCGTCATCAAGGTGAAGCGCCCCGAGGCTTCCGAACTTGCCAACTACAAGCGTGGTGCGCTGGTCATCGCCATCATGGATCCCTACGCCAACGATGCCGCGCTCAAGGCGATGGCGGACGCCGGCATATCGGCGTTTGCGATGGAATTGATGCCGCGCATCACTCGCGCCCAGGTCATGGACGTGCTGTCGAGCCAGGCCAATCTCGCCGGCTACCGCGCGGTGATCGAGGCGGCGGAAGCGTTCGGTCGCGCCTTTCCGATGATGATGACGGCGGCGGGCACGATTCCAGCGGCCAAGGTGTTCGTGATGGGCGTCGGTGTCGCCGGCCTGCAGGCGATCGCGACGGCGCGGCGGCTTGGCGCCGTAGTGACGGCCACCGACGTGCGCCCGGCCGTCAAGGAGCAGGTCGAAAGTCTCGGCGCCAAATTCCTTGCCGTAGAGGATGAAGAATTCAAGCAGGCGGAAACCGCCGGCGGATACGCCAAGGAAATGTCAAAGGAGTATCAGGCCAAGCAGGCCGCGCTCACCGCCGAGCACATCAAAAAGCAGGACATCATCATCACTACGGCGCTCATTCCCGGTCGACCTGCGCCACGCCTTGTCAGCGCTGACATGGTGAAGTCGATGAAGCCGGGCTCGGTGCTGGTCGATCTCGCGGTGGAGCGCGGCGGCAATGTCGAAGGCGCCAGGGCCGGCGAAGTTGCCGATGTCGGCGGCATCAAGATCGTCGGCTTTACCAATGTCGCCGGCCGCGTTGCTGCCTCGGCCTCGAGCCTTTATGCGCGCAATCTGTTTTCGTTTATTGAAACGCTGATCGACAAGTCGACCAAATCGCTTGCGGTGAAGTGGGACGACGAACTGGTCAAGGCCACCGCGCTGACCAAGGATGGCGCCGTCATTCACCCGAATTTCCAGCCGAAGACCTGAAGGAGAGCCAGCCATGGATCATATCGCGCAAGCCGTCGATCCCTTTGTGTTCCGGCTTTCGATTTTTGTGCTCGCCGTGTTCGTCGGTTATTTCGTGGTCTGGTCAGTGACCCCCGCGCTGCATACGCCGCTGATGTCCGTGACCAACGCCATCTCCTCGGTGATCGTGGTCGGTGCTTTGCTCGCGGTTGGCGTCGCGCTGGTCGGAACTGGCGGCGTATGGGCGCGCGGCTTCGGGTTCGTGGCGCTGGTGTTTGCTTGCGTCAACATCTTCGGCGGCTTCCTGGTCACGCAGCGCATGCTCGCAATGTACAAGAAGAAAGCCAAGTGAAACGGGTGCATCTCGTGGTGACAAAGATCATAGGGGCCTGAGATGAACGCTAATCTTGCCGCGGTTCTATACCTTGTCGCCGGGGTGCTGTTCATTCTGTCGCTGCGCGGGCTTTCGAGCCCTGCATCGTCCCGCCAAGGCAACCTGTTCGGCATGACGGGAATGGCGATCGCGGTGGCGACAACGCTTGCCGCCCATCCGCCGGCCGACGGCGTCGGCTGGTTGCTGGTGGTGCTCGGCGTCGCGATCGGCGGCTCCATCGGCGCTGTGATTGCTCGTCGGGTACCGATGACCTCGATGCCGGAATTGGTGGCGGCGTTCCATTCGCTGGTCGGCATGGCCGCTGTGCTGGTTGCGGCCGGCGCGTTCTACGCGCCGGAAGCGTTCGACATCGGCACCCCCGGCCACATCCATCCGCAGAGCCTGGTTGAAATGTCGCTCGGCGTCGCCATCGGCGCGCTGACCTTCACCGGCTCGGTGATCGCGTTCGCGAA
>JAICIT010000368.1 GCA_025960445.1 Bradyrhizobium sp.
AAATGTGCGGCTGAACGTTTCCACCATGGTGCCGACGCCGACATTTACGGCGAGCGCAAGCAGCAAGGCCATCAGCGCCAGCGACAATCCGGAGAGTTGTTGTCGGCTATCGGCCCAGAACCAGACCGCAAGGGGGCCACCGGCGCGCCGCTCCCCGAACGAAAGCACATGCTCCAGGATGGCGGGCAGGACTAGCGCCGCACCCAGCAGCAAGGCTGCGAGCACGCCGAATCCCGAAATAAGCGAATCGCCATACCACAACAGCAAGCCGGCGATCGCGAACACCGCGAGCGCCAGTGCGCTCTGCAGAATCAGCCAGCGGTGTTGCGCCTGCTGCCATGCATAAGGCTGGGCCGCCGTGAGCACGGGCAGCCGGATCGCTTTCAAAAGACTTGTGGTCGCGGCGATCAGCGCGCCGGCGACACTGATGAGGATGCCGGCAATCCACCATTCGAGCCGCAGGGTGAGCTGGCCGGGGATCTGCGCACCGTAAAGGCCGCGTAGCGAGGCCGCAACGTCAGGCAGCAGCGACGCGGCGATCAGATAACCACAGACCAGTCCGATCAGGCCTCCTGCCAGCGCCAACGATACCAATTCGAGCACCAGCACCGCATTCAGCATGCGGGCGGACACGCCGCACGCCCGCAATGTTCGCAGCATCGGCAGGCGCTGCTCGAACGCAAGGCCGACAGCGGAATTGACGATGAATAGCCCCACCACAAATGAGAGCAGGCCGAATGCGGTCAGGTTCAGGTGAAAGCTGTCGGTAAGGCGCTCGAGATCGCTCTCCGCATCCGACTGCACCAGGCGAAGTTGATCGCCGACAATCTTTTCCAGAGGCGCGCGCTTGCCTTTGGCTTTGCCGACCAAAAGCCTGGAAACGCGATCCGGCGTGCTGAGAAGCTGCTGCGCAATCCCAATATCGACCACCAGCACACCAGACACTAATTGCGGCTGCAGATGCAGCGGCGGCAGGGATTTCCCGTCACTTGAAATCGGCGTCGCGCCTTCGGCCAGATCGAGATCTGAAAGCACCTCCGGCGACACCAGCGTCTCACCCGGGCGCATCAGGAACGACTCCAAGTTTTCTCTGCCGATCGCCGGCGCATTTCCCACTTCCGCGGGTAGTGTCACTGGCTCAATGCCCAACAATCGGAATGAGCGTCCCTCGACCTGGATGCGGCCCTCAAGCACGGGAGAAACCGGCCAGCCGGCGCGGCGAAGGTCGACAAACAGCTTTTGCGGGAATGTCGCGCTGTCGCGGCTGACCAGCGTCGCGGTACGCGCGCCGCCGAACGTCGCTGCTGCGCGCTCATAACTATCGCGCGCCTGTTGATTGAGCGCCTGCACGCCGCTCCACAATGCGGTGGCCGAAATCAGTCCGACAAGCAGGGTCGCGAGTTGCATCGGATGCCGCCGCCAATGGCTCAACAGCACAGCCAAGATCCAGACGACGCGGCTCATGTGATCAGACCGGCGTGCAGATTTATTTGCCGGTCGAGGGTCCCGGCCAGTCGCGCCGAATGCGTCACCATCAGGAAGCCGCAGCCGGTACGCTTCACCAGATCTCGCGTGAGCGCGAGAACGTCATCGGAGGTGTTCTCGTCCAGATTGCCGGTCGGCTCATCGGCGAGCAGAAGCAGCGGCTTTACGGCCAGCGCGCGGCCGATCGCAACCCGCTGCTGCTGGCCCCCGGACAATTGTTCGGGGTAGCGCTTGAGCAAGCCGCTTAACCCGAGCCGCTCGACCAGTTCGCCGTGCCAGGCCGCATCGTGTCGGCCGGCGATACGCGTCTGAAACAGGAGATTGTCCAGCACGTTCAGGCTTGGGATCAGGTTGAATTGTTGAAACACCAGACCAAGCCGCTCCCGGCGCAACGCCGCCCTTTCAGGATCGGTGAGATCGGAAATGTTGCTATCGGCAACCCTGATCTCGCCGGCGTCGGGACGATCCAGTCCGGCGATCAGATGCAGCAGCGTGCTCTTTCCGCTGCCG
This sequence comes from Bradyrhizobium sp., assembly GCA_025960445.1. GTDB lineage: Bacteria > Pseudomonadota > Alphaproteobacteria > Rhizobiales > Xanthobacteraceae > Bradyrhizobium. Next base: position 1,996 of record JAICIT010000368.1, read on the forward strand.
GACTCACCCGATAACGCGACCCGCTCACCCGCCGAGATCTCAAGGTTTACGCCGCGCAGCACCGCCACGTCTTCGCCGGCCGAACGATAGGTCTTTTCCAGATCGCGGATGCTCAGCACGACTGACTGACCGGTTATCATGCGGAGCGCGGGAATCTCACAGCGGCTTTTGATATTTCAGCACGAATTCGTCGACCGGTATTTGTGGACGGAACACCGCCGCATCGCGCGGATCCTCAGGGTGCCGCAGGAAGTCGGCTTCCGCCGCAAGCTTGAATCCGGCCGCCTCGATCTCCTGGCGAAGTGTGCTTTCCTCGATCCGATGGAACGTCTTGGAAACCGACGTGCCGTCGCCCGGTCGCGCCGAATGGTCGGCAATCACCAGAAAGCCGCCGGGCTTCAGCGCGGCAAACATCTTCTTGTTCATTTCGGCCCTGTCCACCGGCATGTAGGTCACGTCGTGGTAGGCAAAAAAGAAGGTGATCAGATCGAGTCCCTTTGCTTCCGGAGGCAGCGGATCGTCGTAGTTCCTGATTACATGCACGACATTCTTCATGGCGGGGTTCTGAGCGCGGATATCGAACTTGTCTTTCACCCGCTCCATCACCGCTGCCGATTCCTGCGCGTAAACGACGCCGCCAGTGCCGACAGCTCGCGCCAGCAGTTCCGTGCTGTAGCCGGCGCCCGCCCCCATATCGAGCACCTTCATTCCGTTTCCGACTCCCGTAAAGGCGAGCATCCTTGCGGGTTGCCGGCGTTGATCCGTTTGCCGGTCGGCATCGCTGCGGTCCGGCGACGCCACCAGGGCTTCAAAATCCGATGGCTTGGCGCCTTCGGCCGACGCGGCGTTTCCCGCAAAGATCGCAAGCGAAACAAACAGGCCCAGCACGCCCGGCCGATACAATGATCCCATGAAATTACCCTCCGTTGACGCGCAACATAGCAAGCGGCGGTTGAGAGATCACCGCCTCAATCGCGTCGCGACGTAATCGTGATGTGTTTGCCGGATGCTGCGGGCGGCGCCGATGTCGTCCAGCGCGGAGGGGCTGCGGCCAAATCGCCGTTGCGCCAATGGAGGCGGCGCAGGTAGCATTGAGTCGGCCCGGTCAGAAGGCTGCGGCTGGTTAGGCAGGGGAAGATCATGACCACGCAACCAACGCCTAAAGGTGCCTGGAAGATCACGTTTCTGCTGTTTCTGTTCATGCTGGTCAATTTCGCGGACAAGATCGTGGTGGGTCTTGCCGGCGTGCCGATCATGAACGAACTCCAACTTCAACCCGAACAGTTTGGCCTGCTCGGCTCCTCATTTTTCTTTCTGTTCTCGATCTCCGCCATTGTGGTCGGCTTCATTGTCAATCGCATTGCCACCCGCTGGGTACTTCTGGCGTTGGCGGTGATATGGGCTCTGGCGCAATTTCCGATGGTTGGCTCCGTCAGTTTCACAACGCTCCTGATCTGCCGCGTTATCCTTGGGGCCGGCGAGGGGCCCGCGTTCTCGGTCGCCGCGCATTCGGTCTACAAGTGGTTCCCCGATGAGAAGCGGACGTTGCCCACTGCCATCTTGTCGCAGGGATCGGCCTTCGGCGTAATCCTCGCCGTGCCGGCGCTGAACTGGCTGATTGTCAACCATTCCTGGCACTACGCCTTCGGCGCGCTCGGCGTCGTCGGGTTGATGTGGGTCGCGGCATGGCTGGTGTGGGGAAGGGAAGGCCCGCTGGTCCAGACCGTTGCGATGGCGGCCGCCGATCCTCGCGTCCCGTATTCGCGACTGCTGACCTCGCGCACCTTCATCGGGTGCTGCGCCGCCACGTTCGGCGCTTATTGGGCGCTGTCGCTTGGGTTGACGTGGTTCACCCCGTTCATCGTCAAGGGCCTTGGTTTTTCCCAAAAAGACGCGGGCTGGATTTCGATCCTGCCCTGGGTGTTCGGTGCGACGGTCGTACTGCTTACCGGCTGGATCTCGCAGGTGATGATGGCCCGTGGCGTTTCGACTCGCGGCGCGCGC
>JAICIT010000369.1 GCA_025960445.1 Bradyrhizobium sp.
CAGGAATCATTGAACTCGGGCCAACTAAGCACATCTGCGTGGGGCGCCTTGGTTGAAGAAACAGCACGATTATCGCAGCATGTCATCGTTGCCAGTGCTGGAGAGGATCGACCCGATCATGTTGAGTGCCGACGAGCTAGAACGATACGCCCGGCATATTGTGCTGCGCGAAGTCGGCGGCCCCGGTCAGGCTGCGTTGAAGGACGCTTCCGTGCTGGTGATCGGCGCGGGCGGCCTTGGCGCGCCGGCGCTTATGTACCTTGCCGCGGCCGGTGTCGGCGCACTTGGCGTGGTTGATGACGACCTCGTGTCGCTGTCCAATCTTCAGCGCCAGATCATTCACGCGACGCCGGACATCGGCCGCCGCAAAGTCGACACTGCCGCGGAGCGAATCCACGCGCTGAACCCGCATGTGCGGTTCGCCGCGCACGCGACGCGGCTCAGCGCCGCCAACGCGATGACGCTGATCGGCGGTTACGATCTTGTGCTCGACGGATCAGACAATTTCGAAACGCGGTATCTGGTGTCGGACGCGTGCTTTCTCGCCGCCAAGCCGCTGATCACCGCAGCGCTAGGCATGTTCGACGGTTCGCTGACCACGATCCGCGCTCACGAAAAAAACGCCGAGGGTCAGTTCAATCCAACCTATCGCTGCCTTTTCCCCGAACCTCCGCCGGCCGGCACGATTCCGGCTTGTGCCGAGGCGGGGGTCATGGGCGCGCTCGCCGGGGTACTGGGATCAATGATGGCGCTGGAAGCGATCCGGGAAATTGTCGGCTTTGGTGAGGGACTGGTCGGACGATTATTGATGGTGGATGCGCGCGCTATGCGGTTCGAGACTTTGCGATACGCGCGCGATCCGCTCAATCCGTTGAACGGCGATGCCCTGGTCATCACCGACCTCAGCGGGCACGCTTAGAGCGAGCCAAGGCCCTACAGCATGCTCGGCAGCACGCGATCCGGCGGCTTGTGATTGTCGAGGAAGGTCCGGATATTGATGATCACCTTCTCGCCCATTTCGACGCGGCCTTCGATGGTCGCCGAACCCATATGTGGTAGCAACGTCACCTTGCCGGCTTTAGCGAGCCGCACCAGTTTCGGATTGACCGCCGGTTCGTGTTCGTAGACGTCGAGGCCCGCGCCCGCGATCTCGCCGGTTTCGATCAGCTTGGTCAGCGTTTCCTCGTCGATCACTTCGCCGCGCGCGGTGTTCACGATGTAGGCGTCCTTGCGGATCAGCTTCAAACGCCGTGCGGACACCAGATGGAAAGTTGCCGGGGTGTGCGGACAGTTCACCGAGATGATGTCCATCCGCGCCAACATCTGATCGAGGCTCTCCCAATAGGTCGCGCCCAGTTCGTCGGCGATGCGCGGCGCAACCGGACGGCGGTTGTGATAATGAATCTGCAGGCCAAAGGCTCGCGCCCGGCGCGCGACCGCCTGTCCGATGCGGCCCATGCCAATGATGCCGAGTCGTTTTCCGCCGATGCGATGACCGAGCATCCAGGTTGGCGACCAGCCTGGCCAGTTCTTGCCTTCGGTCAGGATCGAAGCGCCTTCGATCAGCCGGCGCGGCACCGCCAATATCAACGCCATCGTCATGTCGGCGGTATCTTCGGTCAGAACTTTCGGCGTGTTGGTCACGGTGATACCGCGGGCGTGCGCCGCCGCGACATCGATGTTATCGACGCCATTGCCAAAGTTCGCGATCAGCCGCAGCTTGCATTCGGGCTGTTTGAGCAGCTCCTCGGTGATTTCGTCAGTGACAGTCGGGACCAAGACATCGGCGGAGCGAACCGCATCTGTAATCTGCTCGGTAGTCAACGGAGTGTCGTCGAGATTGAGGCGGGCGTCGAACAGCTCGCGCATCCGGGTCTCGATCGAGTCCGGCAGCTTGCGCGTGACGACAACGAGAGGCTTTTTCTTAACCGACATACTTTGCTCTCGTAAGGTCGTTCAGACCTCATTAACCCGGTTGTTCGACACTGCCGCTACCGCGCCGCGCCGGCGTTTCCCTGGGTTCCCCGCTCGTTCCCTTTGAATTTTCAAAAGGGAGCTTCGGGCTTGGTTGTTTCCCTGTTCTGCCCTCTCTAGCAGAAGGCCGCGCCAAGACAAGAACCTCGGGAAAGAGCTACGGCGCCACAAGCCGACAGGCATTCCAGGCGTGGTATGGGGGTTTCGGGCGTTGGCGAGGATTTCAGCTCGAGGGAATTGAGTTGGTTCTCGCGGGAGACGAGTGGATGGCGTTGCGGCGTTTTTGTTTTCTGGTGGGGCTTGCAGGTAGCATACTGGGCGCGTCGGTCAGCTCAGGATTGTCGGCAAAGGATTCAGCCGCCACATCGAGCGGCTTGCCGGTGCCGCGCTATGTCAGTCTCAAATCCGATCATGTGAATGTCAGGGCCGGACCAACCAAGGACAACGACGTCGCCTGGGTTTACACGCGCTCGGGCCTCCCGGTCGAGATCACGGCGGAATTCGAGAATTGGCGCCGGGTGCGGGACTCCGAGGGTTCAGAGGGCTGGGTCTATCACTCGCTGCTTTCCGGGCGCCGCACGGCGGTGATCACGATGAAGAGCAAGGACGATCTCGCAGCGCTCTATGAGCGCGCCGATCCCGCTAGCGCCGTCGCGGCCCGCCTGCAGGCTGGAGTCGTGGCCCAAGTCAAACGCTGCGCCGCAGGGTGGTGCCACATCACAGGCAACGGCTTCGATGGTTGGATTGAGCAGCAGCGGTTGTGGGGTGTGTACGCAGACGAAAAGGTGGATTGAGTTTTCCGCCGGCAACGGACCGAGTACCGGCTCTTTAGTCCGCGATCACCACGCGCAGCTGCAAGGCGGCCGCCGCTCAATCATGATGTCCTGGGTGGCACACTCGCTTTCCGGCGAGGGATCTAGCGCTTCTTGCGCAGGCGCACGACCATGTCGACCCGGGCGATTTCATAGCCTTCGGGCACTTCCGGCATCTTTTGCAGCACCAGATGCGGGTCGGGAATGTCAACCAACTCGTGTTTGTGCTCGAGATAGAAGTGATGGTGCGCCGAGACGTTGGTATCGAAATAGGTCTTGGTGCCATCGACGCTGACCTGGCGCAGCAAGCCCGCATCGGTCAGCTGGTTGAGCGTGTTATAGACAGTGGCGAGCGAGACCGGAACCTTGGCCAGAGTCGCCTCTTCGTAGAGCATCTCCGCCGTAAGGTGGCGCGCGCCCTTGCCGAACAGGAGCCAGCCCAAAGCCATGCGCTGGCGGGTCGGACGGAGGCCGGCCGCCTGCAGCATTTCGTTGACGTCATGCCAAGGACAGCCGGTCAACGCCGGCTGCCGTCCGGCGTCGCGGGGGCCGGCAGCGTCATCGTTCAAAATCGAGGCGTCGAAGCTCATTTCTACGTCGGGCACCGCGGTCCCTCATTGCGTACTATCGTGGTGGAATATAAGGAGGAAAGCCGTCAGATGCAAGTTTTTCGCAACTAGGGCAGCTGCAGGATTAAATGATCCGAGCCGCTCACGGCGCCCCCAATACAGTGCCTTTTGCTCCCTGATGCTTTGCTGCCTGAGGGACCCTATGTTAGAGAGCGCGCGGACTTGGCTTTGCAGTTCCAGCAAAGCGAGAGGCGGTAGCCGCAGTGCATCCTGACTGCGGTGAGCGCGCCGGCTGTGCACAATCGGCGCGCTTGCCAGGCGAAACGGGTCCATTTCGCTCAAGAACGCTCCATCGGGAAATGAAAGAGGCCAAGCGATATGCTGAATCGGCGCGGCGGCTATGAATATGAGGATCTGCTGGCTTGCGGCCGCGGGGAAATGTTTGGCCCGGGCAATGCGCAATTGCCGCTGCCTCCGATGCTGATGTTCGACCGCATCAGCGAAATCAGCGAGACCGGTGGCGAATACGGCAAGGGCGTGGTTCGGGCCGAACTCGACGTGAAGCCGGACCTTTGGTTTTTCGGCTGTCATTTCAAGAACGATCCTGTGATGCCGGGTTGTCTCGGACTCGACGCGC
>JAICIT010000370.1 GCA_025960445.1 Bradyrhizobium sp.
CAACGGAAGCGCGGCATCACCGGCGGCAAAAACAACCTGGCGCAATGGCGCGCGTGGCTTGCGCATGCCCGATGGGCCGAAGAAATAGCAATAGATCATCAGCCCGAAGCCGATCATCAGTCCGGGCACGACACCGGCCATGAACAATCCGGCGATCGAGACGTTACCGACCGCGCCATAGACCACGGCGGTGATGCTGGGTGGCACCAGCGCGGCAATGGTGGAGGCGGATGCGATGATCGCCGCGATGAACGCTGGCTTATAGCCCTCGCGCTTCATCGGGCCGCCGAGCGCACGGCTCATGACGGCGACGTCAGCCGTGGTCGATCCGGACATTTCCGAGAAGAACATGCTGAACACGACGACGACCTGAGACAGCCCGCCCCTGATATGCCCGACCAGTGACAGCGAGAGGTTGGCGATCCTCACCACGACATTGGCCGAACTCATGAGTTCGCCAACCAGCAGAAAGAAGGGTATCGCCAGCAGCGCTTCCGAATCCACGCCATCGAAAATCTTCTGGATGATGGCTGCCAGCGACACATCCGTCAGCAGTGCGCCCACAAACACGCCGGCCATCAGCGAAAACGGCACGGGCACGCCGAGATAGCCGAAAAACAGGAAGCAGAACGACATCAGCGCCAGAATGACGGGTGCGCTCACAGGCCCACCCTCGGCACGCCGGTCTCTACAGGGGGAATCGCCAGTTCGTCCTCCGGCGGCTCCGGATGGTCGAAGCCGTTGGCGATCCCGTTCACCAGTTGCTCGATCGTGAATAGTGCGATCAGCACCCCCGATAACGGGATTGCCGCATAGAGCGAGGCGATTGGCGTTCCCGACGGCAGCCGGAAGCTGCCGAAGCCCCGAAGATAATTGATGTAGCCGAACCAGATCAGGCATACGGCGACGCCGAGTACGACGAGCCGGATCAGAATCTCCACCATAAGCCGCGGCGTGCCGTGCATCGCTTCCGAAATTGCGGTGAGGTAGAGATGGTCGTTCCGGCGGGTGGCGACCGCAGCGCCGATGAAAATCGCATAAATGAACAGCGTGGACGTGACTTCCTGGAGCCAGAGCCAGGGATGGCCGATCGTACGGGTGAGGATGTCGAACATCACCGACAGCGAAAAGCCGAAACACAGGATTCCGCAGACGATCATCAGGATCAATTCGAGCTTGTCCAGCGAGCGCCACTTCAGGTGATGCTGCCGCTGCAAGACCAATTTGTCGGCGATCGTCATCGGGATTCCCAAACCGTTTGAGCTGGCATGGAGCGCTCATCCCCAGGAGCGGTGTTGGCCGCGGCTCGGAGCGTCAGAACCGGATGCTCTCGCGTGATCGAGGCGCGCACGAACACGCGTTCCTCGGCCGGTTAATTGATCGTGCGGATCAGATTCTTGATCTTCTCGGCATGCGGCCCGAGGTCCTTGGCGAGCTTGTCGAGATAGGGATCGGCAATCTTCTGGAAACTCGCCTTGTCGACATCGGTGACGATCTTCACGCCCATTTTGCCGAGCTTGCCGGCCGCCGAACGTTCCAACTCGAAAGCTCGCTTAGGCTCCTGCAGGCTGACGTCCCTGGCCGCGGTCAGGACCCACTGCTTCTGCTCGGCATTGAGACTCTGCCAAAGCTTGTCGCTGATCCAAACGATCGCGTTGTTGGCTTCATGCTCGGTCATCGACAGCACGGGGGCGACTTCGTAATGCTTGTTGATGAGGTAAACGTTCACCGCGTTCTCGCCAAAATCCACTACGCCGGTTTGCAGCGAGGTGTAGACGCTACCGAACGGCATGTGGACCGTCTGCGCGCCATAGGCGGCGAACATGGTGTCTTCGGTGGCGGTCGCCTGCACCCGAACCTTGTAGCCCTTCAGGTCATCCGCCTTATGGACTTCCTTCTTGCCGTACATGTGACGAAAGCCCTGGGTACCGAGCGCGATCGCATGAATACCCTGCACGGTGTCATCAATCATGTCGCGGATCGCTTCGAAAACCTTCTGGTCACCCAATGCCTTGATGTTGTGCTCGTCGGACCGGAACAGAAAATGCAACGACATCACGCCTGCCTGCGGCGAAATCGTCGAGGTGTTGGCTGAAGAGACAATGGCGAAATCGATATCGCCCGACCTGACCAGTTGCAGGATCTGCGACTCCTGCCCGAGCTGCGCGCCGGGGTACTGGTCGACCAGCATGGTGCCTTTGCTCAGTTCCTTGAGCTTGGCCGAAAAAATATCATAGGCGATGCTGTATCCGGAATTGAGTTGCTGATCGTGGGCAAAGCGATAGTGCTTCGTCTCCTGAGCGCCGGCGACTGCGCTGAACATCAATGCCGCCCACGCGATGGCAACACCTGTTAGTCCCCGGAGCTTGTTCATCGCGCGGCTTCCCCCTGTTTTGGTTTTGGCAATCTTCCCATCAAGCCCGTTGAATTGTCAATAAAACATCGGCCATCGTTACGAGACGCATGGAATTTTCACGCGCGCTCGGCCAGCACAGCAACATCACGCAGCGCGCTTTATAGGGACCAACAGCACGCGTTCACCGCTATGACGTCAACGATCTACTGGATCGCCCGGATCAGGTTCTTCACCTTCACCGCATGTGGGCCAAGTTCGCTGGCCAGCTTGTCGAGATAGGGATCGGCGATCGCAACGAAGCCGGATTTGTCGACATCGGTGACCACCTTCACGCCGATCGATTTCAGCTTGTCCTGCGATTGGTGCTCGAGTTCGATCGCCTTGGCGGGTTGGGTCTTGTTGACCTCGTCGGCCGCAGCCTGCACCCAGCCCTGCTGTTCCGACGTCAGGCTGTTCCATAGCTTGTCGCTCACCCACACCAGGCTGTTGTTTGCCTCGTGTTCGGTCATCGAGAGCACCGGCGCTACCTCGTAGTGCTTGTTGGCGAGGTAAACATTGACCCCGTTTTCGGCGACATCGACCACTCCGGTCTGCAAGGACGTATAGACGCTGCCAAATGGCATATGCACGATCTGCGCGCCATATGCCGGAAACATCGTGTCCTCAGTAGGCGTCGCCTGGACCCGCACCTTCAGCCCCTTCATGTCGCCAATATTCTTGATGTCGCGTTTTGAGTACATGCTGCGAAGCCCGAGCGTCGCGAGCGCGATCACGCGCGCGCCCTGAACGGTTTCCGCGATCATCGTCTTCACGGCCTTCGATACTTCGGGGTCCGCAATGGCCTTGATGAGGTGGGCTTCCGAACGGAACAGGAAGTGCATCGACATAACCCCGGCCTGCGGCGACAGTGTCGCTGCGTTCGCCGAGGATGAGATGCAGAATTCAACGTCGCCCGCCTTCACAAGCTGCAGCACCTGAGGCTCCTGCCCGAGCTGCGCGCCTGGATATTGATCGATCAGCATCGTGCCCTTGCTCAGGGATTTGAGCTTCTCGGCGAAGATATCACCGAGGATTCCATAGCCTGTGGTCTTGGGCTGATCATAAGCGAAGCGATAATGCTTGGCCTCCTGCGCTGTCGCGCTGGCGACCGACACGACCGCGGCTGCGATCGCCGCCCCTACGAGCATTGCAGTCCGTCTGCTCATGGTCTCCCCCTGTTATCAGATATTTTCTTTCATCTTCCCATCGAGGTCGTCGGGAAGTCAATCAAACATCTAATGTGGAGGGACAACGCATGTGCGAGATGGAGATGTCACCTGCCCTCTCCGCTTTTGGCCGCGAGAAGGATTTTCTGATGTGCGCTGGCAAGGAAGCGGAAGCGATGAAACGGAGCTATTTCCTTTCCTCGCTGCGCATGAAGTCGAAGTCGCAGCCCTCGTCCGCTTGCAGGATGGTCTCATTGAACAGCTGCGCGTAGCCGCGCCGGGCCCAGGCCGGTGTCTTGGCGGGCGGAAGCGCGGCTCGACGCTTGTCGAGTTCGGCGGCCTCGACAAGGAGATCGATGCTTCGCTTGGCGACATCAAGCCGGATCATGTCGCCGTTCTTGACCAGCGCCAACGGGCCCCCCACGGCGGA
>JAICIT010000371.1 GCA_025960445.1 Bradyrhizobium sp.
ATGCATTCGTAAAGGCCGTCGAGCTTTTCGCGGTCTTCATGACTTTGGCGCCATTCTTTCTGCGGCGTCGGCGAGGTGGTCTTCAGCCACGGCTCGATCGAGGCATATTGCGCGTAGAAATTGGTCAGATCGGGTACCAGGTCTTTCACGACGGGCTGGTGCGGCAGCGGGTTCACCTTGACCGGAGCGTCCTTTACGTCATGCATCGACTTGGTGCAGGCAAGCGTGTTCTGGCCGTCAATATTCATGGCGCATGAACCGCAGACGCCTTCGCGGCAGGAGCGGCGGAAGGTCAGGGTCGGGTCGACGTTGTTCTTGATCCAGATCAGCGCGTCCAGAACCATCGGACCGCAATCGTGAGTATCGACGTAATAGGTGTCGATGCTGGGATTCTTGCCGTCGTCAGGATTCCAGCGATAGACCTTTAGTTCGCGCGTCTCGGTCGCGCCCGCCGGCTTCGGCCAAATCTTGCCACCGGTGATCCGTGAATTTTTCGGCAGTCCGAATTCGACCATACTCTCAAGCCTTCATTGTCGTTATCAATACACCCGCGCTTTCGGCGGGATATATTGCACGTCATTGGTCATCGTGTAGTCGTGGACCGGGCGATAATCGATCGTGGTGTTGCCGGACTCGTCGATCCACGCCAGCGTGTGCTTCATCCAGTTCTTGTCGTCGCGATCGGGAAAATCCTCGCGCGCGTGCGCGCCGCGGCTCTCAGTGCGGTTAGCCGCCGAATCCATGGTGACGACCGCTTGCACGATCAGATTGTCGAACTCCAGCGTCTCGACCAGGTCGGAATTCCAGATCAGCGAGCGGTCGGTCACCGCGACGTTGCCGACCCCGCTGTGCACTTTGTGAATCAGGTTGTGGCCTTCGTGGAGCACTTCGCCGGTCCGGAAGACCGCGCAATTGTTTTGCATCACATGCTGCATGCTGTCGCGCAGCTTCGCGGTCGGCGTGTCGCCCGAGGCATAGCGGTAATGATCGAGCCGACCGAGCGCCTGGTCGGCCGAATTCGCCGGCAGGTCCGGTTGTTTGCCGTTCGGCGTTAGTTTCTCGGCGCAGCGCAGCGCAGCGGCGCGGCCGAACACCACCAGGTCGATCAGCGAATTGGAGCCGAGGCGATTGGCGCCGTGGACCGAAACGCAGGCGGCTTCACCCACCGCCATCAATCCCGGCACCACGAAATTGTCGTCGCCGTTCTTCTTGGTCAGCGCTTCGCCGTGGAAGTTGGTCGGAATCCCGCCCATGTTGTAGTGCGCCGTTGGCACGATCGGAATCGGCTCCCGCGTGACATCGACGTTGGCGAAGATCCGCACGGACTCCGAAATGCCGGGAAGCCGTTCATGCAGCACCTGGGGATCGAGATGATCCAGATGCAGGAAAATATGATCTTTCTTCTTGCCGACGCCGCGGCCCTCGCGGATTTCGATGGTCATCGCCCGCGAGACCACGTCACGCGAGGCGAGATCCTTGGCTGAGGGCGCGTAGCGCTCCATGAAGCGCTCGCCTTCCGAATTGACGAGATAGCCGCCCTCGCCGCGCGCGCCTTCGGTGACCAGACAGCCGGCGCCGTAGATGCCGGTAGGGTGGAACTGCACAAATTCCATGTCCTGCAGCGGCAGCCCGGCCCGCAGCGCCATCGCGCTGCCATCGCCGGTCTGGGTGTGGGCGCCGGTGCAGGAATGATAGATGCGCCCGCAGCCTCCTGTGGCGAGAATGGTGGTTTGAGCGCGGAAGCGATGCAGCGTGCCATCCTCAAGGTTGAGCGCGATCACGCCGCGGCAGGTGCCTTCGTCGTCCATGATGAGATCGATGGCGAAGAATTCGATGTAGAACTCGGCGGCGTGACGCAGCGCCTGGCCATACATCGTGTGCAGCATGGCGTGGCCGGTGCGATCGGCGGCGGCGCAGGTGCGTTGAGCCTGGCCTTTGCCGTAGTCAACCGTCATGCCGCCAAACGGCCGCTGATAGATCCGCCCGTCATCGGTGCGCGAGAACGGCACGCCCCAGTGCTCGAGTTCGTAAACCGCCTCCGGCGCCTGGCGCACCATGTATTCGATCGAATCCTGATCGCCGAGCCAGTCCGAGCCCTTGACGGTGTCGTACATATGCCAGCGCCAATTGTCTTCGTGCATGTTGCCGAGCGCGGCCGAGATGCCGCCTTGCGCGGCTACCGTATGCGAGCGCGTCGGGAAAACCTTGGTGATGCAGGCGGTGCGCAAGCCGGCTTCGCTGCAGCCGACCACAGCGCGCAGCCCGGCGCCCCCGGCGCCGACCACAACTACATCGTAGGTATGGTCTTCGATCGGGTAGGCATGTCCATTGGTGGCAAATGCCGCAGTCCCGTTTGCGCCGTTCGCCTTGCCGTTTCCGCCTCCGGCCATGGACTACACTCCAGATGACAATTTGAGGATGGCGTAGATCGAGGCCAGCGCCACCGCAAACGAGAAGAAATTGTTGGCCATGATGGCAGCGAGTTTGATCTTTTCGTTATGCACGTAGTCCTCGATCACCACCTGCATGCCGATTTTCATGTGCCAGGCCGTGGCGATGATGAACAGCAGAAGGATGATCGCCACCAGCGGCGCGCCGAGAACTTGCGCGGCCCCGGCCTGGTTGCGCCCGAGCAGCATCATCACCACGATGACGACGGGCAAAATCAGAAGCACCGATGCCACGGCGGTTAGGCGCTGAATCCAGAAATCGAAGGTGCCGGAATGAGAGGCGCCCAGGCTGCGGACCCGGCCAAGCGGCGTGCGCATCGATCTCGGGCTGGCAGAATCAGGCGTGGTCATCGACCGCCTCCGATCGCGTAAGCCGCGATCCACAAAAGCACGGTGAGCGAGATGCCCCCGATCAGCGCAGCCCAGGTAAGCGCTTCACGCTCGTTCGGCTTGAACCCGTAGCCGAGATCCCAGAAGAAATGGCGGATGCCGCTGAGCATGTGATGCAGCAGCGCCCAAGTGTAGCCGAACACGACCAACCGGCCGATGAAGCTCGTCGTAAATGCCTGAACATGGGAGTAGGCGGTAGGTCCCGAAGCCGCCGCTATCAGCCACCACACCAGCAGCAGGGTACCGAAATACAGCGCAATCCCGGTGATGCGATGAATAATGGACATCGCCATCGTCAGGGTGAAGCGATAGGTCTGCAGATGCGGGGAAAGCGGTCGTTCGATCCTGGCGGTCATAGATGACTTTGACGGTTTGCGGGGCCACGCAGGAATCCCGTGGGGATCGCGTTACACCGAATCTATTTACGAACTCGAAACCCTCTGCGCAACGGCGAAATCCCTCGTTAGCGAACGATTGTTCATACCTTCACCTCGCCATGCATTGCTGGACGTGCTGACAAGCTCCCGCGATAGCTGATGGCTGATATACCTGAAGCACGATTCACGCGTGAGCGCCCATGCCTGGCGCGGGCAGGGAGCAGCGGATGACGACGGTTGGGCTGGAATTCTCCGAACTACTCGAACTGGCGCTTCTGCTCGTGGCAGTCGGCGCGCTATCCGGATTTCTAGCCGGCGTATTCGGGATCGGCGGCGGCGCGATCCTGGTCCCTGTGTTCTATGAATGCTTTCGTCTCGCTGGAGTGCCATTGGAGGTCCGCATGCCGCTATGCATCGGCACCTCGCTTGCCATCATCATTCCAACCTCGATCCGTTCCTGGCGCGCCCATTACCTCCGAGGCGCCGTCGACAGCGAGATTCTCAGGGCATGGTGGCTGCCAGTTCTAGCTGGCGTGATCGCCGGCAGCATCACCGCGCGATACGCGCCTGAGCGACTCTTCAAGATTGTGTTCGTGACGGTCGCATGGTCGGCCGCGGCGCGACTGTTGCTGGCGCGCGCCAGTTGGAAGTTCGGCGACGACCTTCCGCGCGGGCCGCTGATGAAATTCTATGGTTTTGGGGTCGGAATTCTTTCCACCCTGATGGGCATTGGCGGCGGTCTGTTTTCGAATCTGCTGATGAC
>JAICIT010000372.1 GCA_025960445.1 Bradyrhizobium sp.
ACTGTTGCTGGCGCGCGCCAGTTGGAAGTTCGGCGACGACCTTCCGCGCGGGCCGCTGATGAAATTCTATGGTTTTGGGGTCGGAATTCTTTCCACCCTGATGGGCATTGGCGGCGGTCTGTTTTCGAATCTGCTGATGACTTTCTACGGTCGCCCCATTCATCAGGCGGTCGCAACGTCCTCGGCGCTGGCCGTCCTGATCTCAATTCCCGGCGCAATCGGCTACGTTTATGCCGGCTGGCCTGCCGCCGTGCATTATCCTGCAGTTACCGCGTTGCAATTGCCGTTCGCGCTCGGCTATGTCTCGCTGATCGGCGCGGTGCTCGTCATGCCGACCAGCATGCTAACCGCGCCGTTGGGCGTGAGGGCAGCGCATGCAATGTCGAAGCGCACGCTCGAAATCGCGTTCGGCACTTACCTGTTCATCGTCGGTGGTCGATTTGTCGTTAGCCTGCTGTAAGGCGGCTATTTCGAATACAGCTTGGCGTAGGTGTCGCGCAGAACATTCTTTTGCACCTTGCCCATGGCATTGCGCGGCAATTCCTCGACCACCATTACGCGTTTCGGCATCTTGAATTTGGCCAGCCGGCCCTCGAGCGCCTTCAACACCGAGCTCTCATCGACCTTGGCACCCTTTTCAGAAACCACCACGGCGGTGACGCCCTCACCGAAATCGGCATGCGGCACGCCAATGACCGCCGATTCGATCACGCCCGGCATGGCGTCGATCTCGCTCTCGATTTCCTTGGGATAGACGTTGAAGCCGCCCGAGATCACCAGATCCTTGCCGCGCCCGAGAATATGCACGTAACCCCTGGTGTCGATCTTGCCGATATCGCCGGTAATAAAGAAGCCATCATGGCGGAATTCGGATTTGGTCTTTTCCGGCATCCGCCAGTAACCCTTGAAGACATTCGGCCCCTTGACCTCGATCATGCCGACGCTCTCTCGTCCGAGCTCCTTGCCGGTTTCCGGATCGGTGACGCGGACGGACACGCCCGGCAGCGGATGTCCCACTGCCCCGGGTACGCGATCGCCGTCGTAAGGATTCGACGTGTTCATGTTGGTCTCGGTCATGCCATAGCGCTCGAGCACCGCATGCCCGGTGCGCGCAAACCATTCGCGATGGGTGTCGGCGAGCAGCGGCGCCGAGCCCGAAATGAACAGCCGCATGTGGCTGGTGGCTTCTTTCGTGAGCGCCGGGCTTTGCAACAGGCGTGTGTAGAATGTCGGCACGCCCATCAATACGGTCGCGCGCGCCATCAACTTGATAATCAAATCTGGATCGAACTTCGGCAGGAAGATCATCGACGCGCGGGCAAACAGCGTGACGTTGCTCGCCACGAACAGCCCGTGGGTATGATAGATCGGCAATGCGTGGATCAGGACGTCGTTGGAGCTGAAACGCCAGTAGCCGACCAGCGAGAGCGAATTCGACGCGAGATTCTCGTGCGTTAGCATCGCGCCCTTGGAACGCCCGGTGGTGCCGGAAGTGTAGAGGATCGCCGCGAGATCGTCATTGGCGCGCGCGACCGTTTCAAATTCTGCGCTGGCTTTGGCGGCTGCCACGGTGAGGGAACCTGTCCCATCGGCCGCTAGTGTTTCAACCTTGGCGCCGGCCTTGCTGGCGATCGCGCCGATGCCTTCCGCTTTCGATGGATCGCACACCACCAGCGACGGCTCGGCATCGGCGATGAAATATTCGAGCTCGTTGAGCGTGTACGCAGTGTTGAGTGGAAGATATACCGCGCCCGCTCGCACGACGGCGAGATACAGCACCAGCCCGGCGACGGATTTTTCGGTTTGCGCAGCGACGCGGTCTCCAATCTTGACGCCGCGTTCAACCAGGACGTTGGCCATCTGCCCGGCGCGCGCGATCAGCTCTCCATAACTGATGCGTTGTCCATCCACGGTTTCGATCGCAAGCCGCGCTGGATCATCGATGCCGTCGAACAGGCGGGAAAACAGATTGGCGTTCGTCATGGTTTTCTGGGTCGCATTCATGCATCATTGCGGAAGGGCACACGCGGTTTCAGTTGACCGCGGCGATCCGAAAATTCAATAGCAAAGACGCCTTTCAGAAGGCAACGGAGAGAGTTTGCATGTCAAATAACGGGAAACGCGTAGCCTGGGTCACCGGCGGTGGCAGCGGCATCGGCGAGGCCGGAGCGGAAGCACTGGCGTCGGATGGCTGGACGGTGGTGGTTTCGGGGCGTCGGAAGGATGCGCTGCAGACTGTGGTCGGCAAGATCAGCAAGGCCGGCGGCAAGGCCGAGGCGATCCCCCTCGACGTGAGCAGAGCCGCCGACGTCAACCAAGCTGCCGAGCAAATTCTCGCTGGTCATGGCCGCATCGATCTGCTCGTCAACAGCGCCGGAATCAATGTTCCGAAACGGAGCTGGGCCGATATGGAGCTGGAGGGCTGGGACAAGCTGGTCGATATCAATCTGAACGGCGTGCTGTACTGCATGCGCGCGGTGCTACCTGCGATGCGCAGGCAAAAGGACGGGTGCATCATCAATGTCGCGTCCTGGGCGGGACGTCATGTGTCGAAGATGCCTGGGCCGGCTTACACAACGACCAAGCATGCGGTGCTGGCGCTGACTCATTCGTTCAACATGGACGAATGCGTCAACGGTTTGCGCGCCTGCTGCCTGTCTCCCGGTGAGGTCGCGACTCCGATCTTGAAACTGCGGCCGGTCGTGCCTTCCGAAGAAGAGCAAGCGCGGATGCTGCAGTCGGAAGATCTCGGCCGCACCATCGCCTTTGTCGCCAGCATGCCCCCGCGGGTTTGTGTCAACGAGATCCTGATCAGCCCAACCTGGAATCGTGGATTTGTGCAGACGCCGAACAACAGGGATTAGGTCTTCGATGTGACACGGATGTCGCCGCAGAAAGTTTCAGATCGACGAAAATTTATTCCCTGAAACCGGCCAAGAACGCTCCCGTAGCTCGGGCAACGTCGACGCGGTCAGACCATTCGGCCGACAGCGTCGTCGTTGGCCCTTGCCGGCGGATTTCCGCCGGTCACCTCATTCCATCGGGAGACCATCCATGTCGAAGCATATTGCAATCATTTCCGCCGCTTTGGGAGCGCTTGCCTTGACCGCAGCAACCATCGTGTCCGTGAGCGCGCAAGGCAAAATGAAAAGCGAAATGTCTGGCGAGAAGACCGTCATGGTCGGCGGCGCCGCTATGTTTCCGTCCAGGAATATCATTCAGAACGCCGTGAATTCCAAGGATCACACCACTCTGGTTGCGGCAGTGAAAGCCGCCGGCCTGGTCAGTACGCTGGAAGGAAAAGGCCCGTTCACCGTGTTCGCGCCGACCAACTCGGCTTTCGGCAAACTGCCGGCCGGCACGGTCGACAATCTCGTCAAACCAGAGAACAAACCGGCCTTGACCAGGATTCTCACCTATCACGTGGTGCCGGGCAGGCTTGAGGCTTCCAGCCTGAGCGACCGCAAGAAGCTCAAGACGGTCGAAGGCGAGGAACTCACGGTCAAGAGATCGGGCGACAAGGTGATGATCATCGATGCGAAGGGAGATTCCGCGGCCATCACGATCCCGAACGTCAATCAGTCGAACGGCGTCATCCATGTGGTGGACACCGTTCTGATGCCGTCTTGAGCCGCCGTGTCCGTCTAGCCCCACCGGATGACACGAATCGCGAGCCGGGGCCGCCCGGCTCGCTGTTTTGTGACCAGGATAGCTCGGAGGCATCGATCCGATAGCTGCTATCGCCGTAACGAATTGACGATGCCGGCGTATAATCCGATATCGATTCTCGACACAGAACCGACCAGGGAACCAATATGTCCAGCCTTGCAGCGAGCGACCAACGTGCGGTACCCGCCAACACCACGGTAATCCAGCCGGCATGGGTTCGTATCGCGCACTGGATCAACGCCATCGCGATGATCGTGATGATCATGTCAGGGTGGCAGATCTACAATGCCTCGCCG
>JAICIT010000373.1 GCA_025960445.1 Bradyrhizobium sp.
CGGCGATTCAAGGTCGACGAGCTTCCGCAGCTATGGAATGTGCTGCTGGGAGATATGAGCCTGGTCGGACCGAGGCCTTGCTTGCCGTCGCAGACCGAATTGGTCGAGGCGCGGAAGCGATTGGGTGTCTTTGCCGTACGGCCTGGCATCACCGGCTTGGCGCAGGTCAGCGGTGTCGATATGTCGGATGCCAATCGGCTCGCGGAAATCGACGCGCAATATGTTCGCACCCAAAGCTTTGTTGGAGACCTCAGGCTGGTCTGGGCCACCTTGCGAGGCCAGGGCGTTGGAGTCGATCAGGTAGTCCGCAGCGGCAATACGTAACCGCCGCGATCAATACAACGCCCCCGCTGACGGCGAACGAACGTCCCCACCTTCATGCTTCGACGCCGCCGGTTCGAGGCGCTTCCTTTCCCGCTCTCTCATGAACTCGTCGTATTTGGCGGTGCCAGGCCGGGGCGGCGCGTCGGCCGGCAAGCCTCCCGCCCATTGGGGAACATAGTCGCCGATCCCGTCGGCGAGCTTCTCGTTGATGGTGCCGCAGGCGCTGAGGCTCAGCGCGAAGAGCGCAAACGCCGAGAGCAGTGCAAGGTGAAGAGGGGTTGGCGGCATCGCGATGTCGCAAGCTGTTCAATCGAGCGCACACAAATGGGAAATGTCTCTACCGCGAAAAGAGACAATAGTGAGTTCTCCAATTGCAGGTACTATAATACAGCGCTTGGTTTATCACCAGCAATTCCGTGTTTTCAGCCCGGCTCGTCCCGATCGGACAGAATTCGCCGATGTGCGAGATTGACATCCTCGCGCGGTTCAGACGCCATGCCGCGCCATACAGGGCCGGACAATCCGGCTAACATCAGCCAAGGACCGGGGACACGGTTCGAGGCACGAAATCGATCAGGGAGAGCGTTCATGTTCGTTCGTACTAAGCTGTTGTCGCTGGCCGCGGCCGGTCTTGCGATCGCCGGGGCGGCAGCGCCAGCGCAAGCGCAGGAGACCGTCAAGATCGGATTGATCCTGCCGATGACCGGCGGGCAGGCCTCGACCGGCAAACAGATCGATAATGCGGTCAAGCTTTACATGCAGCAGAACGGCGACACCGTGGCCGGCAAGAAGATCCAGATCATTCTCAAGGATGACGCAGCGGTCCCGGACAACACCAAGCGGCTGGCGCAGGAGCTCATCGTCAACGACAAGGTCAATTTCATCGCCGGCTTCGGCGTCACGCCAGCGGCATTGGCGGCCGCGCCATTGGCGACGCAAGGGAAGATACCGGAAATCGTGATGGCGGCGGGTACCTCGATCATTACCGAGCGCTCGCCGTACATCGTTCGAACCAGCTTCACGCTGGCGCAATCCTCCACCATCATCGGCGATTGGGCCGTCAAGAACGGCATCAAGAAAGTCGCGACGTTGACGTCGGACTACGCGCCCGGCAACGACGCGCTGAACTTCTTCAAGGAGCATTTTACCGCTGGCGGCGGCCAGATCGTCGAAGAGGTCAAGGTACCATTGGCTAATCCCGATTTCGCGCCGTTCCTCCAGCGAATGAAGGACGCGAAGCCCGATGCCATGTTCGTGTTCGTGCCCGCGGGGCAGGGCGGCAACTTCATGAAACAATACGCCGAGCGGGGACTCGACAAATCGGGCATCAAGGTAATCGGTCCCGGCGACGTGATGGACGACGATCTGCTGAATGGCATGGGAGATGCGGCGCTTGGCACCGTCACAGCGCATTTGTATTCGGCGGCCCATCCGTCGGCGATGAACAAGGCGTTCGTCGCCGCCTATAAAAAGGCGTTCAACTCGCGTCCCGGCTTCATGGCGGTCAGCGGCTATGATGGCATTCACCTGATCTACGCGGCGCTGAAAAAAACCGCCGGCAAGACCGATGGCGATGCCCTCGTGGAGGCCATGAAAGGGATGAAGTGGGAAAGCCCGCGCGGTCCGATCTCGATTGATCCGGAAACGCGCGACATCGTGCAGAATATCTACATCCGTAAAGTGGAAAAGGTCGATGGCGAACTCTACAACGTCGAATTCCAGACGTTCGAGGCCGTCAAGGACCCAGGCAAGACCAAAAAATGAGATCGACGCGGAGAGGCGGGCCTCATCCTGAGTATTCCGCCGCTCGACCGGCGTCTCGAAGGATGGGGCTGGCCTCTACCGAACCCCTCGTGCTTCGAGACGCGGCGACGACGCCGCTCCTCAGTATGAGGCCTCTCAGCAGATGACCACGCTGTTCACCATCCTGTTCGATGGCGTCGCCTATGGCATGCTGCTGTTCGTGCTCGCCTGCGGATTGGCGGTCACGCTGGGGCTGATGAATTTCGTCAATCTCGCGCATGGCGCGTTCGCGATGGCGGGCGGTTACGTGTGCGCGGTATTGGTCAATCAAGCCGGTTGGCCGTTCTTCGCCGGTCTGCCGTTGGCCTTCGCAGCCAGTGCAGTCATCGGCGCGGTGCTTGAGCGTTTGCTCTATCGGCACCTTTACACCCGCAGTCACCTCGATCAGGTGCTGTTCACTGTCGGTCTTGTGTTCATGTCGGTGGCCGCGGTCGACTACATCATGGGATCGTCGCGGGTCTTCATCAAGATTCCGGAGGCGCTCGAGGGACAAATCGATTTCTTTGGCGTCGGCATCGGCCGCTACCGACTGATGATCATCGTGATCTGCGGATTGCTCACCTTGGCGCTGCAACTGGTGTTGGCGCGAACCCGGTTCGGCAGCCGATTGCGCGCGGCGGTGGACGATCCGCGCGCCGCCAGCGGGCTCGGCATCAACGTGCCTCAGGTCTTCGCATTTACGTTCGCGTTCGGTTGCGGTCTCGCCGGCCTTGGCGGCGCGCTGAGCGCGGAAATCCTGGGACTGGACCCATATTTCCCGCTCAAGTTCATGATCTACTTTCTGATCGTGGTAACGGTCGGCGGCTCATCCAGCATCACGGGTCCATTTCTGGCTTCGCTTCTGCTCGGTATCGGGGATGTGGCGGGCAAATATTATGTGCCGAAGCTCGGGCCGTTCGTGATCTACACCATCATGATCGTGATCCTGATCTGGCGGCCAAACGGCCTGTTTGGCCGTACCGCCGTCCGTTGAGCACGACAATGAGCACGCAAGCCGATGTCGGACATAACGCCAGGCAGCACGCGCGCTGGCACGTAGCCGAGATCGTGTTCTGGGTTCTGGCGCTTTCCTGTGCCTTCCTGTTCCCCTCTCGATACCTGATCATGACCGATGTCGTCCGGCTGGCCTTGTTCGCCCTCTCGCTGGACCTGATCCTCGGCTACGCCGGAATTGTTTCGCTTGGCCATGCGGCGTTCTTTGGCGTGGGCGCCTATTCCGCCGGCCTGATGGCGTTGCACGGGCTCGTCACCGAACCTGTGATTGCGCTGGTTTTGGCCGGACTCGCCGCCATGATCCTCGGCTTTGTCACCAGTTTCCTGGTGATCAGGGGCGCCGACCTGACGCGGCTGATGGTGACGCTCGGAATTGCGTTGCTGCTGGAGGCATTGGCCGAGCGGTTCTCTAACCTCACCGGCGGCACGGATGGATTGCAGGGCATCGAGATGCAGCCGATTCTCGGGCTGTTCGCATTCGATATGTTTGGCAAGGTCGGTTTTTTCTACTGCCTCATCGTGCTGTTTCTGTTGTTCCTGGTGGCGCGACGGATCGTGCATTCGCCGTTTGGGCTGTCGCTCCGCGCGATCAGAAACAATCCGCTGCGCGCCGCCGCAATCGGCATTCCCGTCAACAAGCGGCTGGTTGCGATCTACACGCTCGCCGCTTTCTACGCCGGGATCGCAGGCGCGCTGTTCACGCAAAGCACGGCGCTCGCCTCGCTCGACGTTTTCTCGTTTGAGCGCTCGGCCGATCTGATGCTGGTGCTGGTGATCGGCGGTACCGGCTATCTCTACGGAGGCCTGATCGGCGCCCTGGTGTTTCGAATGCTGCAGGAA
>JAICIT010000374.1 GCA_025960445.1 Bradyrhizobium sp.
GACTGGGTATAGTTCGCCTACTGAGCTTTGAGAATCGGTGCATTTGCACTCGTGTCACGCGATCGGGTTCGAACGCTTAAATTTGGGGATTTGACAATGAAGAAATTCGTACTCGCGCTTTCTGCCATTGCGGCGTTCACCGCTCCTGCCCTCGCGGCTGACATGGCAACCAAGGCTCCGATGAGGGCGGCGCCCGTGGCTTATGCTCCTTCGTGGACTGGTTTCTACATCTTCGGTGGTGGCGGTGGCGGGCTATGGAATGCAGACAGCAACGTCAACACCTTTCCGGGTGGGCTTCCGATCACTCGTGATCAGCGGATGGGCGGCAGCGGCTGGTTTGGAACCGTCGGCGCCGGCTTCGACTGGCAGTTTAGCAACTGGGTACTTGGCATCTTTGGTGACGGACAATTCGGAGAGCTTCGTGGTTCGATTGCCGATCCCGATTTTGGTATCGAGGGGCGGGAAAAGCTTCGCACCAGCTATGCCGCTGGCGTGAGACTCGGTTATCTCGTCGCTCCCAACGTACTGTCCTACGTCAACGCCGGTTACTCCGGTTCGGAATGGTCTGGCTCCAGCCTCTCCACACTCGCTGCTGGCGGTGGTCCGGCTGTCGTTACCACACCCTCCTTCCATCGCGACGGATGGTTTATTGGTGGCGGTGTCGAAAACAACCTGAACATCTTCGGCATTACTGCACCTGGCTGGTTCATGAAGACCGAATATCGCTCCGCGTTCTATGACCGCGTCAGCCTTCCGGAGACCCTCGTTGGGGGCGGCAGCGCCGGTGGAGCTATCACCTTCAAGCCTTGGGTCCAGACCATCAGCACATCACTCGTATATCGCTTCAACTGGGGCGGGGCGCCGATCTCCGCTGGATACTGATCTCTCCTGAGCTTCCACAAACTGAAAAGCCCCGGCATCGCCCGGGGCTTTTTTTATGTGTGCAAACAATATTGCGGCGGGGATTGTGGCATCCTGTTTCTTGAGCGCGCCACGCTGGCGACATCGGCTAGTGGTCTGATTCTAACATTCGCATCCCGTTTCAGCGAGCGTCATTGCGAATGTTAGAATCAAGGACCACTAGCAAATATAGGGTCTCTAGTGGAGTTTCGGATTTGACATTCGCTTCGTGAGCCCGCGGCCAGGTGGGTAGCGAATGTCAAATCCACTCCACTAGCAGATCCCCGCCCGCGCGAAGAAGGATGACACCGTGCGACAACTGCTCTTGATCGTGGGACTTCTCGCGCTCGCAATGGGCCTGCTCTGGATCGGCCAAGGCACTGGCATGATACACTGGCCGCAATCAAGCTTCATGATCAACGAGATCCAATGGGCCGGATACGGCGCTGTCGTCGCCGCACTCGGACTGATCTTGATTTGGCAGAGCAAACGCTGAGCACGGCCGAGGGGAGTGATGATAACGAGCGAGCGATTCGATCTGACTGGGAAGGTTGCGATCGTCACGGGGGGCAACGGTGGCATCGGGCTCGGCATGGCACGTGGGCTGGCTGAAGCCGGCGCCGACATTGCCGTGGTCGGACGCAACGAGACGAAGTGCCTGGCGGCAGCCAATGAACTGAAAACGCGCGGCGTCAAAGCGATCTCTATCGTTGCCGATGTTACCGACAAGCCAGCCGTGACTGAGATGACCAGGCAGACCCTGCGTGAGCTTGGCCGCATCGATATTCTCGTCAACAATGCCGGCATCAACATCCGCAAACCGCCGCACGCCCTTGACATCGATGAATGGGACAGCGTGATCAGGACCAATCTGACAAGCGCGTTCCTGTGCTCGCAGTCGGTCTATCCAACCATGAAGGCGATGGGCGGCGGCAAGATCATCAACATCGGTTCGATGATGTCGATCTTCGGCGCCAGCTTCACGCCCGCGTACGCTGCAAGCAAGGGCGGCATCGTTCAGTTCACGCGCTCCTGTGCCTGCGCGTGGGCTGCCGACAATATTCAGGCAAACGCCGTGCTGCCGGGGTGGATCGACACCGATCTCACCAAGCGCGCCCGCGAGCAGATTGACGGGCTGCACGAACGGGTCCTGGCGCGCACTCCGGCGGCACGCTGGGGCGCATCCTCCGACTTCGCGGGTATCGCCGTGTTTCTCGCCTCGCGCGCTTCTGATTTCGTCACCGGCACCGCCATCCCCGTCGATGGCGGATTCTCGATCATGGGATAGCCGCAGGCGTTTCGGCGCCAATCTTCCTGGCAGCCCCCCTCCGCCCGGTTCGTGAAAACTGATCGGGGGCGAGCCTTTATTGGCCGACGCTCGTAACCAATGCCGCGCCGAGATTTCAACTCAATTGAGCACCCGCTGTTGCGCGCAAGTTACACCTGTAGGTGAATGAATGGTAACCGCCCAACTACGGGTTGTGAAAGTCGACCAATGCTGGTTTCACGGTGATACCACAATCAAGACTCTTCGGGATTCCCGACACGAGTCGGGAAATCCCTGGGGGTGTTGGAATGAAAGAATTTCTGTCTGGTTTGAACAGCCGCAAAAGCATTTCCCCGATTGCATCGGCCGGGACGGCTCTGGCGATCATCTTGCTGGCGGGTCAGGCAGCGCAGGCAGATTGCACGCCTGCGGCTGCCAACGGCGTGACCGCGACCTGCTCGGGTGGCATCACTAACAACCAAGGCGCGGGCGCGCCCGGAACCAGCGCCGGCACCAGCGGCTACGGCACTGGTGTGGAGACGGGGGTCGGTGTCACCGTTAGCGCCGGCGCTAACACGGTTACCGGGACCAATTTCGGCATTAACATTGGCGATGGAGCGGTGAGGATCGAATCGGGTGACACCGTCTCGGGCGCAATTGGTATCAGCGGCGGAAACCCCGGCGGTACGCTCTTCGTAACCAGCTTAGCCGGCAGCACGATCACAGCCACCACGGGCACATATGCAATCATCGCCAACGGCAGGGGTATAATTGACGTCGAGGGCACAATTAATGGAGGTAGTTCGGGGGCGATCTGGTTAAAGGGCGGCCTCAGCAGCGGGCTCGTCCTAAATCCGACCTCGGTCATTAACGGTATCGTGCTCGGCACTGGCAGCGATGCTTTGAACCTCGGCGGCACGACTGGTGGCTCCGCAAGCTTTGACGTCTCGAAGCTCGGTGTCCAGTACCAGAACTTCGGTAGCTTGGGCGCGGCCGGCATCAACAACACTAGCTGGACGCTAACTGGCACCAGCACGTTCGCGGGTCTGTTCGTCATCTTCAGCGGCTCGGCGCCCGTGATCGTCAATGGCGACACATCCTCGATGAGCAGCACCACCATTAAGGCCGGTGGCACGCTGTCCGGCACCGGCACGGTCGGCAACACCACGGTCAACGGAGCCCTTGCGCCGGGCGGCGGTACACCCGCCACGTTGAACGTGCATGGCAGCCTCACCTTCAGCTCTGCGGCCAGCTACATGATCGCGGTCACGCCGACGGCCGCCTCCCTTACCAATGTCGTCGGAACTTCGAATCTGGGCGGCGCTACCGTGAACGCAAACTTCGCGGCCGGAAGTTACGTCGCGAAGCAATACACGATCCTCAACGCCACGGCTGGCATCAACGGCACCTTCAACCCGGCGGTGATCAGCAACATGCCGACGCTGACCTCGACCTTGAGCTATGACGCCAACAACGTGTTCCTCGACGTCGCGCTGCTCTCCGTTCCCACCGGCGGAAACGGCAATCAGCAGGCTGTCGGCAACGCGCTGACCAATTTCTTCAACGTCAATGGCGGCATTGCCTCGGATTTTGCGATGCTGACGCCGGCCGGCCTGACGCAGGCCTCTGGCGAGGGCGCGACGGGATCACAGCAGGCTACGTTCAGCGCCATGAACCAGTTCATGGGCATCATGACCGATCCCTTTCTCGCCGGTCGCGCGGGCGGCGCGGCGTCCTACGCGGAGCAGGACGGCGGGCGCGGGGCTTACGCCTCGATGTCGCA
>JAICIT010000375.1 GCA_025960445.1 Bradyrhizobium sp.
CCGCTGCAGACACGAGCGAACAGACGCATGCGCATCCTGTAGGATGGCGCCGCTATCTTTACTCGACCAACCATAAAGACATCGGCACGATGTACTTCGTGTTCGCGATGTGCGCCGGGTTGATCGGCGGGGTCCTTTCAGTCGTGATCCGGATGGAATTGCAGCAGCCCGGGCTGCAGATTTTTACCAGTACGCATACCTACAATGTGTTCGTGACCAGCCACGGCCTGATCATGATCTTCTTCACCCTCATGCCCGCGATGATGGGAGGATTCGGCAACTGGATGGTTCCGCTCATGATCGGGGCGCCGGATATGGCGTTTCCGCGCATGAACAACATTTCTTTCTGGCTGCTGCCCACCTCGTTTGCGTTGCTCATCATTTCGATGTTTGTGGGAGGTGAGCCGGGCTCCAAGGGCGCCGGCACCGGCTGGACCCTCTATGCGCCGCTTTCGACCTCCGGCCATCCCGGACCTGCCGTTGATTTCGTGATCCTGTCGATACATGTCGCGGGCGCGTCTTCGATACTCGGCGCGATCAATTTCATTACCACTATTTTCAACATGCGGGCTCCCGGCATGACGCTGCACAAGATGCCGCTGTTCGTGTGGTCGGTGCTGGTGACAGCATTCCTGCTATTGTTGTCGCTGCCCGTCCTGGCGGGCGCGATTACCATGCTCCTTACGGATCGCAACTTTGGAACGACATTCTTCGCGGCGGAAGGTGGCGGAGATCCCGTACTGTTTCAGCACCTGTTCTGGTTCTTCGGTCACCCCGAAGTTTACATCATGATATTGCCGGGGTTCGGCATGGTCAGCCACGTGGTTTCCACATTCAGCCGCAAACCGATCTTCGGTTATCTTGGAATGGTTTATGCGCTTGTCGCGATTGGCTTCATCGGCTTCGTGGTCTGGGCCCATCACATGTACACCGTCGGCATGTCGAGCAGCGCCCAGGCTTACTTCGCATTCGCAAGCATGGTGATTGCAGTCCCGACCGGCGTCAAAGTCTTTTCATGGATCGCCACGATGTGGGGCGGCTCCATAAGATTCAAGACACCGATGCTCTGGGCGATCGGCTTCATTTTTGTATTCACGATTGGCGGCGTAACCGGTGTGGTGCTCGCCAATCCGGGAGTCGACCGGACGTTGCAGGACACTTACTACGTGGTCGCGCACTTCCACTATGTGCTGTCTCTTGGCGCCGTATTCGCCATTTTCGCAGGCTGGTACTACTGGTTTCCGAAAATAACCGGGTACATGTACTCCGAAACCCTCGGCAAGCTCCACTTTTGGCTGACATTTGTCGGGGTGAACCTCGCTTTCTTCCCGATGCATTTCCTCGGCCTGTCCGGAATGCCGCGACGTATTGCCGATTATCCAGATGCGTTTGCAGCCCTGAACCAGATTTCCTCCATTGGAGCCTACATATCGGCAACCGGCCTCGTCGTGTTCTTCGTAGGTCTCGCCTACGCGTTTGTCCGCAAGCATAGAGCTGCGGATAACCCGTGGGGACCCGGTGCCACCACTCTCGAATGGGCGCTGCCTTCACCACCGCCGTTTCACCAATTCGAGGTGTTGCCGCGGATTGAGTGACTAGCGTGTGGTCCGATTGAAGAGATGGGTACTGCCTGGTCGCTCAGGCCAACAAGCGATCCAAATAATCAGGCATGGCAACAGCACTTGGCAATTCGGGGACAACACATACATGATACCCAATTGGAAGAATGCCATGGCCAAAAACACTCTCAACCAGCAGGACAAGAGGAATCTTGACCTCCAACTGGACAGGGAACTGGAAGGGACATTTCCAGCGAGTGATCCGCTAACGATCACCCGTTTTCCCTATCGGAGGGGATCGGTGAAATCCTCCAGGGGTAGTAATGCCGATGGCGCGTCGGTCCGCCGCTCCCATGATGACAATGAACGTGCCGGGACGAACTCTCACCCCACGCAAAAATCGTGACTATCCCTCAGAGGCTGGCTGAGGCGATCCTGTCGACGGCGTCGGACGCAATCATTGCGACCGACCGCACTGGTACCATCAGCTTCTGGAATCCCGGCGCGAGCCGCATTTTCGGCTTTACGGCTGATGAAGCTGTTGGAAGCTCGTTGGATCTCATCGTTCCCGACAATCTTCGGGCGCGGCATTGGGCGGGTTTCAATCGCGTCATGGAGACGGGAGAAAGTCATTACGGTCACGGTGATCTCCTGTCAGTTCCGGCACTGACAAAGGATGGTCGACGAATCTCAGCCGAATTTACGATCACTATGCTGCGGGATGAGCACGACGATCCGGTCGGGACCGTGGCTATTCTTCGCGATGTAACCAAGCAGTTCGAACAAAACCGCAAAATGAAACGCCAGCTTGCAGAATTGACACGCGGTCAAAGCTAAATGCGACAATCAACGAAAGATGACTGCGGCGGAATACCCTGACGGGATCAACGAACGACTTGTGGTGCTCGCGATATGAACTCTTGCACAACGAAGCTCAATTACGTTTCTGAGGACGGCATTCGTCAACTTGTCGACGCTTTTTATGCC
Source organism: Bradyrhizobium sp. (assembly GCA_025960445.1). Lineage (GTDB taxonomy): Bacteria > Pseudomonadota > Alphaproteobacteria > Rhizobiales > Xanthobacteraceae > Bradyrhizobium. Next base: position 2,547 of record JAICIT010000375.1, read on the forward strand.
AAGGTTCGCATTGATCCTGAACTCGCACCAATTTTTGAGCGCGCCATCCCCGGTGACTGGCAACCTCATCTGACGAAGATGTATGCCTTCTGGTCCTCAGTCATGCTCACTACCGGGCGCTACAAGGGCAACCCGGTCGCCAAGCATCTGGCGATTCCAGGTATTCAGCCGCATCTCTTTCAACGCTGGTTGAGGCTGTTCAATGAGACTTGCCGCGAACTGTTTGACGATCCGGTCAGCGCTGAATTCCGCGCCAAGGCAGAGCGCATTGCGGAGAGTCTAAAGCTCGCCTTGTTTTATCGGCCTGACCGACCGTGGCCGCTACAAGCGGAATGAAATCAACCGAAGGAGGTCATGATGGCTGAAGATATGTATCCGTCCTCAACGCGAGAGATCGCGCAGAAGCGCCGCGAACTGCAGCCAGAAACCGAAGCGGCCTTCCAGGCGTTCAGTCAAAAGGTATTCGCGGACGGCGCGCTGTCGACAAAGATGAAGCAGATCATCGCTGTCGCCGTCGCGCACGTGACTCAATGTCCCTATTGCATCAAGGGCCATACCAAGGCGGCGCTTCGGCATGGCGCCACCGAACAGGAGTTGATGGAGGCGATCTGGGTTGCTGCGGAAATGCGCGCCGGCGGTGCCTTTGCCCATTCCGCCCTCGCGATCGCCGAGATGAGCAAAGCGACCGCGAACAGCGCCTGATCCGGGAGGCCGCAAGACTTCGCTGCGCGTTAAAGGCCCATCACGCTGGGGTCTGGATTGGCGGCTGGCCGGTCGTTATCGGCAGCCGAGAATGGCAATATCCTTTTATCGATTTTATCGATATGAAGCGTGAAAATTACTCGCTTGCAAAATACATAGCCGAACCCAGAATATGACCAAGGCAGAATAAACCCGCGCAGCTCGCGGATTTATTCAGATCGGACCGGCAGCGCACGTCGACGGTCTCTCTGTTCATGAAAGGGCAATCGGAAATGACCCAATTGTCTCACATCGGTTCTGAATTTGACCGGTTCCTGTTCGCACCACTGGATGAAAACGGCGAAGCTCCCTTGAGTGTATTATCAGCCCTGGCGCGACAGGACATTGACGGCTGGGTGGAAGCCGCCCGCCTGGCCCACCTTCCCAAGGATCATGCTGTAAATAGCCTTGCTTCAACGATCTGGAAGTCAAACAGCGAGCGCTGGTCGCCCTCGGAGGCAAGCATTGTTGCCGCGCGTTTGATCGAGCTTTTGCCGTCCCCTAACGGCTCTCGCAGCAGTTCGCCATCGACCGACGGGGACGGCGGCAAATTGATCATCATGTGGCTGGTCTATGGCATCATCTTCGGGTCGATCGCCATATCCGGGAATCTCAGCGTCCAATCGGCGAAGAATTCCAACCATGCTGGCCAGACC
>JAICIT010000376.1 GCA_025960445.1 Bradyrhizobium sp.
CCTTGATCCACTCCCGCATCGCCTTGTTTGGCGCGAGCTGGGGCGGGGTCGCGACTTTCAATTTGAACTTGAATCGCTCCGCCGCATGCGCCCATGAGGCCAGAACATTATTGTCATCACCGGTCCAGGCCACCGTGCGGCCCTCGATCGGACCGCGATGCTCTTCAAAGGTCATCAGGTCCGCCATCACCTGACACGGATGCGAGCGCCGCGTCAGTCCGTTGATGACGGGAACGGTCGCATGCGCGGCAAGTTCGAGCAGCGCATCGTGGTTGAGGATGCGGATCATGATGGCATCGACATAACGCGACAGCACGCGCGCGGTATCGGCGATCGTCTCGCCGCGGCCGAGCTGCATTTCCGTGCCCGTCAGCATGATCGATTCACCGCCGAGCTGGCGCATCCCGACATCGAACGAGACGCGGGTGCGGGTCGACGGCTTCTCAAAGATCATCGCCAGCGTCTTGCCTTCGAGCGGCCTTTCCGCCTTCTGGTGACTTTTCAGTTTCGCCTTCATGGCGACGCTGGCGGCGAGCATATTACGCAGCTCCTTGGTCGGCAGCTCACTCAGATCGAGAAAATGGCGAAGCACCTTGCTCATTGGCCCGCCGCCCGCTTCAACTGACCGCCGGAAAGCGCGACGCACGCACGTTCGAGGCGCGACACGGATTCCTCGATCTCGGCCTCGGTCACGATCAGCGGCGGCAACAGGCGAACCACGTTCTCACCGGCACCGACCGCGAGCAGCTTTTGTTCGCGCAGCGCCGTGACCAGATCGCCGGACGGCACCACCGCCTTCACGCCGATCAGCAGCCCCTCCCCTCGGACCTCGGCAAGCACGGTTGGGTGACGGTCGACCACCGACGCCAGCTTTTGTTTGAACAGCAGCGACATTCGTTGCACATGCTCAAAAAACCCGGGCTTCAGCATCACATCCAGGACCGCATTGGCCGCGCTGATCGCCAGAGGATTGCCGCCGAACGTCGAACCATGCGAGCCCGGCGTCATCCCGGCTGCAGCCTCCGTGGTCGCCAGGCACGCGCCAATCGGAAAACCGCCGCCAAGCGCTTTTGCCAGCGTCATCACATCCGGCGTCACGCCGAGACGTTTATAGGCGAACAATTCGCCGGTGCGGCCCATGCCGGTCTGCACCTCGTCGAATACCAACAGCAAGCCTTTGTCATCGCAAAGCTGTCGCAGGGCCCGAAAGAATGCCGGCGGTGCGGCGCGCACGCCGCCCTCTCCCTGCAGCGGCTCGATCAGGATGCCGGCCGTCGCTGGGCCGATCGCTTTCTTCACAGCCTCGAGGTCGCCGAGCGTTACCTGGTCGAAGCCATCCACTGGCGGGCCAAAACCCTCTAGATATTTCGGCGACCCGGTCGCAGCCAGCGTCGCCAGCGTGCGTCCGTGAAACGCGCCATCGAAGGTGATGATGCGATAGCGCTCGGGGTGGCCTTTGGCGGCGTGATATTTTCGGGTGACCTTGATCGCGCATTCCAGCGCTTCGGCCCCTGAATTGGCAAAGAACACGAAGTCCGCAAAGCTTTGTTCGCACAACCGCGCCGCCAGCCGATCGCCGTCGGGGCTCTTGAACAAGTTCGACATGTGCCACAGCTTCGTCGCCTGCTCCTGCAGCGCCGCTACCAGATGCGGATGGCAATGTCCGAGCGCATTCACCGCTACGCCGCTGGTGAAATCGAGATAGCGCTCGCCATCGGTCGAAGTCAGCCACGCACCCTCGCCGCGCTCGAAGCCAAGATCGACCCTGGCGAATACGGGAAGCAGATGCGACGGCGCGCTCTTGGTCATGGTGATCACTGAAGGTTAGGTCCGGTCGTGATACGCGCATTGACGCGAGCGCATCGGCGGCCGGTCCCGGAAAACAAAACGTGCCGCCTTTTAGGGGCGGCACGTGGCAAGCATTCTATGCGCGCAGCGATAACTGTCAACCGGTTCTCGAGCGCGGCAACGCCGCAAATCGGCTCTCCAAATCGCATTGCGCTGCGCTGGTGACGGAACATGTGGACGCACTTGCGCGAAGTCTTGCGCCGGAGTCACGCCATATTGTAGCCTTCAATCTGTCGGGTACGACATCTCGTGCGGTAGTATTTGATCCCTTAGTCGCAACTGTTCTGCGTAAACGTTCGGGCGCGCTTTCCGCGCTCGGCGAGGGCTAAAGGATTCTGCCAGCAGGGATTTTTAGAGCTTTGGTATCGCAGCGCCGCCCCATGATCGGCCGGCGCGACGCGAAGGAAAGAATGCGATGACGGTATTGACCTGGTCTGACGATCGCGTCGAACAACTCAAGAAACTCTGGGAAGCCGGACTTTCGGCTAGCCAGATTGCCGCGGAACTTGGAAATGTGACGCGCAACGCCGTCATCGGCAAAGTGCATCGGTTGGGCCTTTCCGGACGCGCCAAGAGTCCATCCTCAGCGGCGCCGCGCCAGCGCAAGGCACGGCCGGCTCAGCACATGATGCGGGTGTCGCGTCCGGTCTCGCGCGGCAACACCGCGCTCGCGCATGCTTTCGAGGTCGAAGTGGAAACGGACCCGATCGCGTTTGATAATGTGGTGCCGATGAGCCAGCGGCTCTCGCTGCTTGAACTCAATGACGCCACCTGTCATTGGCCGATCGGTGATCCCGCCAGTTCAGAGTTCTTTTTCTGCGGCGGCAAGGCGCTGGCCAGTCTGCCGTACTGCGCACATCACTCGCGCATCGCCTATCAGCCCGCCAGCGATCGGCGCCGTCAGCCACCGAAGCAGACGCGGTAAGCCAAGAACACTCGCGTCAAACTTCTATCCAGCCACCTTGGCGAAGCGATCGTCGAGCGCGTAGCCGGCCCCGCGCACGGTGCGGATCGGATCCTGTTCGCGGCCGAGATTGAGCAGCTTGCGCAAGCGGCCGATATGCACGTCGACGGTACGCTCGTCGATATAGATGTCGCGCCCCCACACGCTGTCGAGCAATTGCTCGCGGCTGAACACGCGCCCGGGATGCTCCAGAAAGAATTCCAGCAATCGGTACTCGGTCGGGCCAAGTTCGATCGCCCGACCTGAGCGGGCGACGCGGCGCTTCTCGCGATCGAGCTCGAGGTCCCCAAACGCCAGCACGCTGGCGATCCTTTCGGGGCTCGTGCGGCGCAACAGGCCCTTCACCCGCGCCAGCAATTCCGGCACCGAGAACGGCTTGACGATGTAGTCGTCCGCGCCGGTAGCCAGACCCCTGACGCGTTCGCTCTCCTCGCCGCGTGCGGTAAGCATGATGATCGGCAGCGACATGGTCTCCGGCCGCGCCCGCAATCGCCGGCACAGCTCGATGCCGGACAGGCCCGGCAGCATCCAGTCCAGCACGACAAGGTCCGGCACGCGCTCCTTAAGCCTCGTATCGGCCTCGTCGCCGCGCCCGACCGTCTCGACCTCGTAGCCTTCAGCATCGAGGTTGTAGCGCAACAGCGTAGTCAGCGCCTCCTCGTCTTCCACCACCAGAATGCGCGCGCTCATGGTCTCAAGCCTTCTGTTGTGTGCTGGCGAAGCTGGTCATGTCGCCTTTCGGGCGCTTCTCAAGAATTTGCTGGCCTTCGATCATGTAGAAAACGGTTTCCGCGATATTGGTGGCGTGATCGCCGATACGTTCGATGTTCTTGGCGCAGAACATCAGGTGGATGCAGAAACTGATATTGCGCGGATCTTCCAGCATGTAGGTGAGGAGTTCGCGGAACAGCGATGTACAGATGGCATCGACCTCCTCGTCGCCTTTCCAGACCGCGATCGCCGACGGCAGGTCATGCGCGGCGTAGGCGTCTAGCACGGCTTTGACCTGCGACTGCACCAGATCGGTCATGTGCTCAAGACCGCGGATCAGCTTCAGCGGCTGGAAATCGCTCTCCAGCGCTGCGACCCGCTTGCCCATGTTCTTGGCCAGATCGCCGATCCGTTCGAG
>JAICIT010000377.1 GCA_025960445.1 Bradyrhizobium sp.
TATCGAGAGAGTTTGTGATCGATGTTCGAACGCTTTCCCGGCATGTGTCGGCGCAGCGATGCGTAACGAGCAGCGATTTCCTTTGGCAAAGAGGCTCCGAACATAGATTCGTCCGAAGCCTCTTAACCGGCGTTGGCGTACAGACGGGCGACGCCGCCACCGGCAACACTCGCCTGAACGCTCAACGAATCGCGATGGGGTACGTTAAGGCTTCGCTCAAAGTGAGCCCCCGACTTTCCGTTTAGCGGGCGTTCGGCTAGGTTGCCTTTCTTCGAGCAGCAGCGGCGCGCGGGGCTAGCTCATCGGCACGGTCCGGGACGCCCCGTTGTGGCGCAATTCTGCGGGCCGCCACCGGCACCGCCTCCACCAGCACCTGAAGCACCTGCACTACCGCCGCCAGCACCGGCGCCACCAGCAGCACCACCGGCGCCGCCCGCACCGGCACCGGCTCCCGCACCAGCGCCGCCACCGGCTCCTGCGCCCGCACCGCCACCGCCGGCTCCGCCACCAGCTCCACCTCCGGCGCCGCCGCCGGCTCCTTGAGCGAACGAGGCTCCAATCGACGTTCCGGCAAGCAGCACCGCGAGCGCTGACGTGAATAGAATTTTCCGCATGTACATCTCCACTGTTTTTGATCAGCGGAGAAACATTTTGCGAGTTTATCGTTCCTCGTTGCGGTCGAGTTTCGACCGCATCTGAGCGAGCCGATGCGAAGAAAGGTTAGGCAGCTGTGCGAGCAGAAATGGCGGTTGGCTGTAGGGAGCAACCGTTCACTTCGTGGCCCTTTGGAATGGAAGAACTTCAGGAACGTGGCCGCGATCACGGGCTGCAGCGACTTCGCAGGATAGGGAATCGAGACGATCAATCAGTCCATTTGAATGATGATCCCCTCATCGGGTCGCAACAGGTGCTGACCCGAGACTGGCACCGTCGTTCGGTCGAGCCGGGTTGAAAGGACGATGCTGCCTTTGCCTATTTGTTCCAGGAGTCGGCCCTCATGCGTCAAATTGAGCGCGATCGTGAATCGGTCGGTGTCAGTGAAGCGCTCATAGGCCAGAATGTCATTACGGCTGCGCAGTGGCCGGTAGTCACCCGTACAAAGCGCAGGGGCTTTTTTCCGGATTCGGATCAGCTCCCTGTATAGGTGCAAGATCGATCGATCCTGCTTCTGCAGATCGGCCACGTTGCGAGTACCGATGCCTTTCATCGGCAGCCAGGGTTCGCCGGTTGTGAAGCCGTGGTGCTGGCTTCCATCCCATGCCATTGGCACCCGCTCAGGATCTCTGTTCAGCCCGTAGCCCGGAACCAGCTTTTCGAAAACGTCCTGTACCGCATCCTTCGGGATCTCCCCCGGCTCCCGACCGAGTTCGTCGCCGGCGAAAAAGAACGGCGTTCCCCTGAGGGTCAGAGAAAGCATGGCCAAAATTCGAGCCTGCGCCTGCCCCATCTTCCCGGCTACTCGCTGCTTGTCGTGGCCGCCGATCACCCAGTCGGGCCAGGCGCCTTCGGGAATGGCATTAAGGTAGGCGTCGATCGTACCTTGCAGCGAAAGAGCGTCCCATGGGCTGTCGAGAAGAGCGAAATTTAATGGCAAATGCAGGCGAGGACGTGCGTTCCCGTAGAAATTCCCGATCCGGTCAATCTTGCCCTGAACTTCACCACAGAGCACTCGGTGCTCGAATTCGTCGACGACCTGCCGCACTTCCTCAAGATAGCCAAGCGATTCAGGGCGATCGTCGGAAAACACGTGCTTCAATCTTTGAGGCGGCGGCTTGGTGTCGCCGGCCTCCGGATCTACCGGATCATCGCGCAGCAGGTGATCTTCGGCGAGCACCGCGCTTGCATCGATGCGGAAGCCGTCGACGCCACGGCGCATCCAGAAGCGCAGCACCTCTGCCATGACCGCACGAACTTCCGGATTGCGCCAGTTCAGATCGGGCTGCTCCTTCAGGAAGGCGTGATAATAATACTGATCGGTTGCCTCATCCCAGCACCACGCGCTCCCGCCGAAGCGGCTGAGCCAGTTATTCGGCGGCCCGCCGGAGACGGACGGTTCGGACCAGACGTACCAATCGCGTTTAGCGCTGTTGCGCGACGATCGACTTTCCACAAACCAGGGATGTTGATCGGAGGTATGGTTGGGCACGAAGTCCAGAATCACCCTGATGCCACGCCGCCGCAGCGTCTCGCTCAGGCGATCAAAATCTTCCATCGTTCCGAAGGCAGGGTCAACCGCACAGTAATCGGCAATGTCGTAGCCGAAATCCAGCATGGGAGACACAAAAAAGGGCGACAACCACACGACGTCTATGCCAAGCCAGCAGAGATAATCGATACGGCTCTCGATACCCTTCAAGTCTCCTTTCCCGTCGCCATCACTATCCTGGAATGAAATCGGAGCGATCTCGTAGATCACCGCCGACTTCCACCATTGCGAGCTATTCTCGGAGGCATTCACAATCAGTTCGCTTCGGGGGCAGCGGATCGGCGTAGCTGCTGCAGGCGTTCCAAATCCACAATGGCTCTGCGCAACCCGCGCTTATTGACGAGCCTGGCTGCTTCGCGGGGTGCAACCCAAATCCTGCTTCGCTCAAGCTTCTCTGGCCAGTTTTGTTGCGTGCGTTTTACTTGAAGCGGAAAAATGCCAACGGCGCAGAGCACTGAGCGCTTTTTCTTCGTCCGGCGTTTTTTGAATTGACCAATCTGCTTCCTGTCGACCGCTCCGCGCACACCGGCCTCTTCGTAGGCCTCCGTGGCTGCGGTTTCAAAAGGCGCGCATCGCTTGATCGGCCACCCCTTGGGCACTGACCAGCGGCGCTTCTTCCGAGTAGTTATCAAAAGGATCTTTAGATTAGCATCGCTTGTTCGGTATGGGAGCGCCGCAAACTGTTTGAACTTCACCAATCATCCTCCGAAAAACCAGAGAACAATTGGCTGAATCGATAGTTCCGCGTGGCACGCGCCACTTTCGCTGCGGCTCCACGCTGGACACCTGTCGAACGCATGCCGCGCGGTCACTCTAAATGGGAATGAGCATCGGGGACACCGAAGTACTATCAGCGAGCGCTCTGAACGCTACCAGTACTGTCACAGAGCACCTGGTAATGGCGCACATATTCCTTCGCCATCCGCTTTGCGGAAAATCGCTTTTCGAAATGCGCGCGCACCCTGTGTCGGTCCAGTTCACCGAGGCGTCCGATGGCCTTAACGGCTTCGTCTTCACTTGAGACAACAAAGCCCGTTATTCCGTCGTCGATCACTTCGGGTACGGACCCGGCCTTGAACGCAATGACCGGCGTTCCACATGCCATCGCCTCGATCATCACGAGGCCAAACGGCTCGGGCCAATCGATCGGAAACAGCAACGCTGACGCGCCGGCCAGAAACCGCCGTTTCGTTTCATCATTCACTTCGCCGGTAAGTTGGATGTTATTGCCGTCGACCTGCGGCTCAAGCCGCTCCTTGAAATAGCCCCGCTCGCCTCGGGGCACCTTGGCCGCAATGCGCAACGACATTCCAGCCGCACGTGCTATGCGGATTGCCGCTTCCGGTCCTTTCTCGGCCGTGAGCCGACCGAGGAAGGCGAGGTACGAGCCCGGCTCGAAAGACGGCTCATACAGGTCAAGCGGCAGCCCGTGATATACGGTGCCTATCCAGTTCGCGTCGGGCACCGGCAACCGTTGATTGTCCGATATCGATGCAAAGGGAGCGCCAGAAAACCGGCGGATGACGTCGGTGAAACCCGGCAAATCCATTCGCCCGTGGCACGTCGTCAAAAAGGGCACTCCTAGCCGACCGAGCAACGGCAGGTGAAGCCAATCGATATGCGAGTGGATCACGTCGAAGTCAGCCGCTGTTCGCGCCATCTCTTCCAGCAACGCTGCTTGCGCTGCCAATGGATCCGTGCGCGGGCGACCAAGGCGAAGGGCCCGAGGCCATA
>JAICIT010000378.1 GCA_025960445.1 Bradyrhizobium sp.
TCGCTTTCCCGCAATCACCGTGAGTGCCTGCAACCTGCAGCCGACCTCGCGCGGCACTGTTCGCATCCGCTCCGCCGAGCCGGCAGAACTGCCCGTGATCGCCCCAAATTATCTGTCGACCCCCGAAGACCGCCAGGTCGCTGCTGACGCCATTCGGACCACGCGGCGGCTGATGCGCCAGCCGGCGCTTGCGCGCTATCACCCCGAAGAATTTTTGCCGGGGCCATCGGTCGGCGACGACGAGCAATCGCTGGCGAAAGCCGCCGGCGACATCGGCACCACGATCTTCCATCCGGTCGGCACCGCGAAGATGGGCACCGCCAACGATCCGATGGCGGTGGTCGATGAACGGCTCCGCTTTCATGGCATTGCCGGCCTGCGCGTCGCCGATGCATCGGTAATGCCGACGATCACGTCCGGCAATACCAACACCCCGACCGCGATGATCGCCGAAAAGGGCGCCGCGATGATCCTCGAGGACTCCCGGTAGCGATCACGCATAAGTCATCACCCCACGCTCATTTGGCGCGATGTCTCCAATTTTTCGGGAATAAAGCCCCTGCCTCGCCGATCACGTCCCCGAACCCAATCAAGGGTCCATGGAGATTGGCGATGAGCGAATTCGATCACAATCACGATCACGATGACCCCAGGCAAGGCTCGGGCCCGAGCCGTCGCCGGGTGCTCGAGTGCATGACTTGGGCCGGTACCGGTGTGCTCTGGACGATCACCGGGGGGGTGCCCCGCTCGCTCGGCCTGGTGGATTCCGCGCTTGCAGCCGCGCCCACCGGCTTGAGCTTTCTGCAGATCAGCGACAGCCATGTCGGTTTTGACAAGCCGGCCAACCCCAATGCGCTCGGCACGCTGGAAGAGGCCATCGGCCGGGTCAATGCCATGCCGTCGAAGCCGTCGTTCATGATCCATACCGGTGACATCACGCATCTGTCGAAGGCGGCCGAATTCGACAATGCCGAGCGCATTATCTCCCAGGCCAAACTGGACGTGCATTATGTGCCCGGCGAGCACGATTTCCTCGACGAGGATGTGAAGCTTTATCGCGAGCGCTACGGACGGGGCGCAAAGGGCGCGGGCTGGTATTCTTTCGATGCCAACGGCGTTCACTTCATCGGCCTCGTCAATGTGGTGGACCTCAAGGCCGGCGGGCTCGGCAATCTCGGCGCCGAACAGCTTGCGTGGCTGGAAGACGACCTCAAGGGACGAGCGAAATCCACGCCTATCGTCGTATTCGCGCACATCCCGCTGTGGACGGTCTATCCGGCCTGGGGCTGGGGTACCGAAGACGCGGGTCGCGCCCTGGAGTATCTGAAGGGCTTCGGGTCCGTCACGGTACTGAATGGCCACATCCATCAGGTCATGCAGAAAGTGGAGGGCAACGTCACCTTCCACACCGCGCGATCGACCGCGTTCCCGCAGCCGGCGCCGGGAGCCGCGCCCTCGCCGGGTCCGATGAAAGTCGCCGACGATAAGCTTCGAAGCCTGCTCGGCATTGCCAGCATCAACTTCAAGGCTGGCGAGCAACGCCTCGCCATCATCGACACGCCGCTGCAGGGCTGAAGGAATTCCGCCATGATCAGACAAAGCCTGCGCGGCGCGGCCAGCCTGACCTTTGCCGCCGTAATCGCCTTCTGTCTCGCCGGCGCGCCTGCTTACGCAGACGACACCGAGGTGACGATCGACAACTTCACCTTCTCGCCGGCGTCGCTGACGGTAAAGGTCGGCACCACCGTCACATGGAAGAACCACGATGACATTCCTCATACCATTGTCTCCGCGGGCAAATTCAGATCGAAAACGCTCGATACCGACGACGGCTTTTCGTTCACGTTCACGACAGCCGGCGATTACAAGTACTTTTGTTCGCTGCATCCGCACATGACCGGAATGATCAAGGTTGAGTAGCGAGCAAAACCAAGGCATCACTGCGATGCCCGGCCGGTGGATCGACACCAGCCGGGCCTCCGCAAAAGCCGGGCAAAGGGCGATGCCGGTCAACCCTGCAGGCGATCCGGAAAAGACGCGGCGCTTTCGCGAGGCCGCGCTGCCGCACCTCGACGCGGTCTATACATTGGCGCGCTATCTGCTGCGCGATCCCTCCGACGCCGAGGACGCGGTGCAGGAATGCTATCTGCGCGCACTGAAGCATTTCGACGGCTATCGCGGCCCGGCGATGAAGCCATGGCTGTTCGCCATCCTGCGTAACGTATGCCGCGCTGAATTCGCACGGCGCGCGAGTTCTCCCACCGAGCCGATCGACGAAGCCAACGACAAAGCCGAACAGCCGCCTTTGTGGAGCGAGGCGCAGGAAACCGTGGAGGCCCAAATGATGCAGCGATCCGACGCCAGCACGATCAGGCGGCTGCTGAGCGCGCTGGCCGAGCCTTTTCGGGAAACATTGGTGCTGCGCGAAATCCAAAATCTTTCCTATCGCGAAATCGCGGATGTCGCGGAAGTGCCGGTTGGCACGGTGATGTCTCGTCTCGCGCGCGCGCGCGCCATGCTGCGTTCGGCATGGCTGGCGGAACAGGAGCAACCGAAATGACTTGCGACGAGGCCGAGGTTCTTCTGCACGCGCTGATCGACGGCGAACTCGACGCCGGGCATGCACGCGAGGTGGAAGACCATATCGCCACCTGCCCGCATTGCGCCAAGCAGCTCGCCGTCTATCGCGAGATGAGCAAAGCCATCACCGCCGCCGATTTGAGTTACGCGGCGCCTGCTTCGCTGCGTCGGCGCATCGAGGCGACGGTTCCGGAAGTGCGTAAGCCAAACCGTCGCGCGGTGCTGAGGGGCTTTGCGATGGGATCGGCCGTATCGGCGATCGCGGCGAGCGGCATTGTTGCGATCGTGCTGCGCAGCGACGATGAAGCGCGGATCGAATCCGAGATCGTCTCGGCGCATCTGCGCTCGCTGCAGGCCGGACATCTCACCGATGTACTTTCGACCGACCAGCACACCGTGAAACCCTGGTTCAACGGCAAGCTGGATGTTGCCCCGCCGGTCGTAGACCTGACCTCTCAGGGTTATACGCTGATCGGCGGCCGCCTCGATTATGTCGACGCTCGCGCGGTCGGTGCCATCGTTTACCGTCGTCGGTTGCATGTCATCAATCTGTTCGTCACCCAGACCGCCAGCACCGAGCACCGTCCGGCCCGGACCGAAACGTTTCAAGGATTCAATATCAGGACCTGGAGCGACGGCGGCCTGAACTACTGGGCTGTCAGCGATCTCGCCGCCGATGAACTTGCGGAATTCGGCGACAAATTCCAGGCCGCAACCAGAGGCAATGCGTCTGGATGAGTTCGAAACGATCATTGTCTTGAATTCTTCATTGCGACCGCTAGCGAAGCAATCCAGAGCAAACGCGAAGAGCGGATTGCTTCGTCGCGTTCGCTCCTCGCAATAACGGCGCGCACAATTCACGCACGCCTCTCTCTTTTTTTCCGCAAGCCACACCCGCACCTGCACGATCTCGCCGCGCCATGCGCGCGAGTTTTGCCAATCGTCAAGCGCATCTGAAGGTCAGAAGGCGCAGGGAATGCCGGGCGCTCGATGCACCCGCAGCCTCGCATGCAAGATAAAAAAGCATACGAGCGTAGTCACCACAGGTTCACCGGAATCATCCGGCATTCCCCGCGCGATGGTTTTAACGGTTTCCTTCGTGATCTCCCCGGTGATCGGGCTTTGTTGTCACCGTCGCCTGCGAAATTGCTTCCGTAAGCTTGACGCCAGCGTCGAGGCGTCAGAACCACACGACTTCGCCGTCCGCCTTCGTGCTGTTCGTCCGCAGCACGTCAGCGTCCATCGCATCCCACCCCGCGTTCCTGACGTTGCGCAACGCCCCTCGTTTGGAGCAGGACCAAATCGCTCTATTCCTGCGTCTACCCGGGCGTCAAGCGAAGATTCGGAAATTCCGAA
>JAICIT010000379.1 GCA_025960445.1 Bradyrhizobium sp.
CAGCGTCTCGGCGTGACGAGCCGCCGCTTTGTCCATCGCCGCCAGAATGCCCGCGAACCGCGCCTCTAGCTCGCCACGCCAATCCGCATCGTGGTGCGTAAACACATAAAGTTCGTTTTCCCGGATTGCTGTCAGCACTTGTGCAGCGACATCGTCTGGATCGAGCCCGGACCTGACCAGCTCGGCAATTTGCGCGACCAGCGTGCCTGCTGAGCTAGCCGGGTCCGGCTTCTGTGATGGGCCGTAGCGTGCCGGCCTGTTGCGACCACTCTCGGTAATGCGCGTACGAACAAAGCCGGGACAAAGCACCGTCACTCCAATGCCGAGCGGTTTGATCCGTGCCGCCAATCCCTCCGACATGTTTACCACGGCAAATTTGCTCGCTGAATATGCACTGAATCCCATGCCGCTGTTCAACCCGGCCATAGACGCTGTGTTGACGATGTGGCCGCCTTCACCATGGGCGCGAATGTGCGGAAGGAATGTGCGGATGCCGTGGAGCACGCCCATCAAGTTGACGTCCAGCACCCATCGCCAATTCTCGAGCGAGATGTCGTCGATGCCACTGCCGCCACCAACGCCGGCATTGTTGCAGACGACATGGATATTTCCGAACGCATCATACGATGCCTTGGCTGCCATTTCGACGCTGACGGGATCGGTAACGTCGCATGTCACACCGCGCACTTCTGGTCCGACATCGCGCAGACTCTCGACGGCAGCGTTCAAGGCATCGACCTCGATGTCCGCAAGCATTACCTTCATTCCAGCTTCCGCAAGTCTGCGTCCCAGGGCAAAGCCGATGCCGCTCGCCCCGCCTGTCACAAATGCCGCCTTGCCAGCCAGGTCACGCATGATTCCCTGAACCTCCAGATTGCGCGCTCAATATAGCAGCGGTCACGGTTCAGGGGCAGCTTTTTGGACGGCTCAAACCCTATTCAGCACCACACTGGTTCGCGGGCTGTTCTGGATAGTCTGGGCGCGACCGGGGACTGAAACGCAAATAGAATGATCGAGCCCAGCGAGCGCCGATTTACCGCCGAGCTCGTGATGAAGTCATCGTGGTGCGAACTTATAGCGGAATGTGCAGCTCGGCGCGCCACGCATAATTGTTTGCGCGCGTTCGAGACTGACCTCACCTTCACTGACTGATGCGATATCGAAATCGGCCTCGCATATCAGAAGGGCGCCGAGCTCCGGCTCTCCCAGTGCGCGGAAGAACTCGGCGAAGCGGCAGCGTGTCACGTCGAGATCTAACGCCTGCTGGTCGTGGCGCAGGATCTTGACCTCGACTTCCTTACCCGAGACCTCGCCGAACACGCTATTGATTGTCGCCCATTTCCGCCGCGGGCTGCCTTCGATACCTTCGCCAATGGAGGCAAACAATTGCTTCGACCAGTCGCGCAACGCCTGCTTGACGATCGCGTCCGCTTTTTCGTTCCCAAGCTCGGCTCGCAACGCGCGCAGCACCGGCACCAGGACTTGGGCCTGCATGCGGGTCTTGTCCAGAAGGGAAACCTTGGGATCAACGAGATAGTCGTCGATGACGCTGCTCATTGTGTCCTCGCGAAACACGTCGGAACTGTATTGGATATGATAGCACGAAACATGCACCATTGGTAATGGCGCCGGACTGCAGCACGCGGACTTTGGGTCTCCGCTAAGTTTGCGGCCGCCGTTCGCCGCCGTTCAGCTTATCACAACAGGAGCCTCTTCGGAGAACGCCCGGAGCGCCAACGACAGGTTTGCGAATTCGTCGGCCCGCGCGATATGGCGCGCTATGTCGGGATTGATGGACGGGGCATGCGAAATCGCCAGCATGTGACCAGCAGCGGGCAGATACTTCGTATCAGCTCCGGATATCGTGGAAGCGAGCCGTCCTACCACCCGCTGGGTGAGATAAGGGGATAATCCGCCGGAGATCAAAAGCGTTGGCACGCGGATCGCGGCGGCAGCGGAGGTAACGTTCTGTTCGGCAAGCACCGAGGCGAAGTCAAAAGCAAGCTTTTCGGCCTGCTCCACCAGCCGCGCGAGTGCATTCGATGACAGCCTCTCTTCAGGTCCTGACCCTCTCCAGAACGTCAGAAACTTTTCGATGGCCTCCATGGAACAGCCCTTCCAGAGGTCCTCGTAGATGGCATATCCCAGGCGAGCGAAATGCTCATACAATCGCCGATCCGATCCGCTCTCCATCAGGATTGTCGGCAGAACGGGCTCGATGAGCGTCAGGCTTCGAACACGGCTTGCGTACCGCGGATCAGTCGCAATTTTGAACGCAAGCGCGCCGCCGTAGGAGTGACCGACGATGTGCAGGGGATCACCGCTTTCGCTGAGCCGAGGGCTTAATGCTTCGATCTCCTCCGCTAAGGTAGTCGGCAATGCGAACGAGGTCGCGTTATCGCCGTAACCGGAGATATCAGGCGCAATCACCTGGTGTCTGCCTCCAAGCTCCTTCGCAAGACGGTCCCATTGACGACCAGAGCTCAGCGAACAATGAAGCGCGACGACAGAACTGGTAAGCCCTGCCTCAGAAGAAATCTTGAAGTGATTGTTCATCGCTTTTCCAATCGTGCCTGTCGGCGACTTTCTTGACACGGTTAAAATCAGGAAGTTGTCGGATGACCTTGTCGTCACTGGTCTTATGATTTGGTGATCACCACTTCGAGGTATTCGCTCGGCACAAGCATCGTGCCGTCGTTCCCCCGGTTCATGCGCACGATCAGCGCGTGCAAGTCGTTTCTCAATTCCGTCTGCCGTTGCGTGTCGAGCGTAGCAAAGGCCCTGTTGATCGGGCCGTAGTAGGTCTCGAACACCTCAAGAAAATGCTTCGGCGAGCGGTAGCGAAAGTTGAAGTAACGGCTCTCGGTCCTGATATCGCTTGCTGCGCTCCCGAACATTTCGGCGAGACGGGCGCGTGTTCCCCAGAGGGCGGGGGATTTTGCGTTAGGTGGCGGCGGCAAATATCTGGCAAGTGTCTTGAATATCTGTCCGATGAATCCGTCAGGCGTCCAATTCGCCAGGCCGATCTGGCCTTTGGGTTTGCAGACCCGCAGAAGCTCGCCAGCCGCTCGGTCCTGATTTGGCGTAAACATCACACCGAAGGTGGAGAGCACGGTGTCGAAATCGCCGTTATCGAACGGAAGAGCTTCCGCATCCGCTTCGATAAATTCGATCGAATGCCCTTCGGCTTCTGCTCGGGCCCGTCCGTTCTGCAGCAGCGCCGGTACGTAATCCGTCGAGGTGACGTCTGCCCAGCGTCTTGCCGCAGCCAGGCTCGCCATGCCATTCCCGGCCGCAACGTCAAGCACCTTCGACCCCGGGCGCAGATTCAGCGTCTCGCAAAGCTGCTCGCCGACAATCTGCAGTGTTGCGCCGACAACGGCGTAGTTGCCGGATGACCATGCCGCCTGCTGACGAATTTTAAGTGCGGTCAGATCGGATGTCGCTGAAGGCGTGCTACTCTGTTTGACCGAGGTCGAGGTCGCGTTGGCCATGGCGTTTCCTTTCGGTATGCTAGGCGGTCAATGCACGCGACCGCGATGAACCGAACATGGGCTTGCGCGCACCAAAGTCTCTGAGAGGCGCTTGATTTGTGCTTGAGGCTGGCCTGATTATTCCTTTAGACGACGCAGGAAGCGTGGAAATCATATGCAATTTGTCTTTTCCGATCAGACTCTTGATACAGAGCGACGCGAGCTGTGCCGCGGCTCTGAACGCATTGCCGTTGAACCGCAAGTATTCGATTTGCTCGTCTATCTGCTGGACAATTGCGATCGGGTCGTCAGCAAGGATGATTTGATCGAGGCAATCTGGGACGGCCGGATCGTATCCGAATCGACGCTGACCAGCCGGATCAATGCTGCGCGCAAGGCGATTGGCGACAGTGGCCGGGATCAGAAACTGATCCGTACCATTTCCCGCAAGGG
>JAICIT010000380.1 GCA_025960445.1 Bradyrhizobium sp.
ACTGCCCTCTATGATCCAAGATGGTTCGATCGGCGACGGCTTGAGCGGGGCGTCCCTGTGACTTGTCTCAATTAGCGAATGCGGCATCAACTACTCCGAAATTAGAGAACCGGTGAGACTACCGCTCGCGGCGCGCCGGTCAACGCTCAAAAAGTTCGTTGTCCGGCTGGCCTTTCGTTCTCGATCGGCCTCGCCCAATTAACGATTTGCTAACCTTTTGAGCCAGCTTGCCAGCGGGAATTAACGGAAAGCGCCGATGCCCCGACCACACAAGCCGCGCTGGCGCATCGAGAGCGCCTTCAACAGGTTGAAAGGACTTCCGGCGCATCGCAACCCGCTATGACCGGCTGGCGCGCAACTACCTTGCTTCTGTTTGCGTTGTCGCGGCCCTCGTCTGGTAGATTTAATGAGTCCCGACCTTAGTCGAAGAATGGCCCGCGCCGCTGTAGTGGCCCTTTCAAAAAGCCTGGCGAAGCGACCCTCGATGTTCGATCGATTGTGACAAGCAAATAGAGCTTGCCTTGCGGCTCGGCAAGTCGCCGATCGCGGCTGAGGCGGTTAAGCGCATCGATGTCCTGTTCGTCGTCGAACGTGAGATCAACGGTCTTGCTCCGCGGGAGCGCCTGCGCGTGCACCAGGAGCGTAGCCGCCCTCTGATCGTCGAACTGCAGGCGTGGTTGCACGAACAGCGCGCCAAGCTTCACCGTAAGCGTGGCGCCGAGGCCCTTCAGATTGTTTGTGCACAGACTTGGGAGCATCGCTAGAAGAGTCATCTTCGGCAAGGGTGCTCACAATGGACGACCATTCGGACGACATAAGACGACCGTTGTCCTCGCGTATCGAAGTGTATGCTGGCGTGGGTCGAAAGCGCTGGCGGGATGAGGTGAAGGCGGAGATTGTCGCTGAGAGCTTTCGGCCGGGCGCAGTTGTTGCAGAAGTCGCCCGCCGCCACGGTTGTCGGCCGCAGCAAGTGCATGGTTGGCGGCGGATGGCCCGCTTGGGTCAATTGGCACTACCGGCCACGGCGGATACATTATTGTTCGTGCCTCTGGTGTCAGAGTCTTCAGAATCGGCAGCTACGGAGCCATCCGTATCACCGGAAGCATCCGCTATTACGGTTGAGTTCCTGGGGGCGCGGGTAGAGGTGCGCGGAACGCCCGGCCTTGCCGTGCTCAGCGATTTGTTTATGGCACTACGCCGGACAGGTTCATGCTGACGGCTCCCGCTGACCTTACGGTTTACGTGGCGACACAACCTGTAGACTTCAGGAAGGGTGCGGACGGCCTGGCGCTTTTGGCCAAGGAGACACTGGGCCATGACCCGATGAAGGGCGTGGCGGTGGTCTTCCGTGCGAAGCGCGCCGACCGGGTGAAGATTGTCGTCTGGGACGGCAGCGGCCTTGTGATGTATTGGAAGCGGCTCGATAGCGGCGGCTTCAAATGGCCTCCCATTGTGGCCGGCGTCATGCGGATGAATGCGGCGCAGTTGTCTGCGCTTCTGGCCGGCATGGATTGGACACGCATGCACGCGCCTCGAAGCTCGCAGCCGAAAGCACTTGCGTAGAAAATAAAAATCGTCGCTGCATCGGCGCGCGAAGCATGGCAGACTCAGGATCCATGAGTGATTTGCCTGACGAACTGCCGAGCGATGTAGCCGAGCTGCGTGCGTTTGCCGCGGCTCTCTTGGATCGCTGTGCCAGGCTCGAGCGATTGCTCAAGCTTGCGAAAGATGCACGCTTCGGTCGATCCTCGGAAAAGCTGGACGATGATCAGCTACAGCTTGTTTTAGAGGACATCGACGAGGCCGTCGCGGCTCTCGAAGCAGCTGAGGATCGCGCCAATCCTAAAACATGCGAGAAGAGAACTGCTAAGCGCAGAGCGAATCGGGGCCAGCTACCGAAGCATTTGCCGCGTATCGTCGAAACCCTGATGCCCGCTGAAACCTGTTGCCCGTGCTGCGAGGGCGTCCTTTTTGAGATTGGGAGCGATGAGAGCCAGAGGCTGGACGTGGTGCCGGCGCAGTATCGTGTGATCGTGACCCGACGGCCAAGACTGGCCTGCCGCGCCTGTCATGGCGTCGTTCTCCAGCACGCCGCGCCGGAACGATTGATCAAGGGTGGGCTGCCTACCGAGCGGCTCGTCGCGCATGTGATCGACGCCAAGTATCATTGGCATTTGCCGCTCTATCGTCAGGCGCAGATGCTGGCGACACACGGTATCGCGCTCGACCGTTCTACGCTCGCCTTCTGGGTCGGCTATGCCGCCCAGGAGCTGAAACCCTTGTGGCACCGTCTGCGCGAAATCTTGCTGGCCTCTGCGAAGCTTTGTGTCGATGAGACGCCAGCACCCGTGCTGGATCCGGGGCGCGGCAGGACCAAAACCGGCTACTTCTGGGCGCTCTCGCGCGACGACCGGCCTTGGGCTGGGCCTGAACCACCTGGGGTGGTCTATGCCTATGCACCGGGCCGCGGCGCTGTTCATGGCTTGAGGCTGCTCGAGGGTTATCGCGGCATCATCCACTGCGATGGCTATGAGGCTTACAAGACCATGACCCGAGCGACGCGTGCCGACGCGCTGTCCGGCACGCTCGCCTTCTGCTGGTCGCACCTTCGGCGCCAGTTTGTGAAGATCGAGCGCGAGGCTGTTCCAGCGCCAGCTCCGGTTGCCCGCGAGGCTCTCGAGCGCATCGCCCAGCTTTACGCGATCGAGAAGGCGCTCCGCGGCCGATCTGCTGCCGAGCGCCGTGCGGGGCGACAAGCGCATGCCCGACCTCTGGCTGCAGCCTTGAAGCAGTGGTTTGAGGCCAAGCTTGATCACCTTGCGCAGAAGAGCGACACGGCGAAGGCTTTGCGTTATGCGCTGCGTCATTGGGATGGTCTGACGCTCTACCTTGATGACGGGCGCATCGAGATGGACACCAATGCAGTCGAGCGAGCGATGCGGCCGATCAAGCTCAACGCCAAGAACTCCCTTTTTGCTGGCTGCGACGAAGGCGCCGAAAATTGGGCATTGCTGGCTTCGCTCATTGAGACCTGTAAGCTCAATGGCGTCAGTGCCGAGCACTGGCTCGCTGACGTTCTCGCCAAGCTCGTCAATGGTTGGCCTGCGTCACGACTGGACGAACTACTTCCCTGGGCATCGACCTACACGATGCATGCACAGGATCCGAGGCTGGTGGCATGAGCCTCCACACGACTGCGGTCCGGATCAAGGTAACTCTTAAGGACGTGAAACCGGAAGTGATGCGGCGGCTTGTCGTGCCGCTCACGCTGCGCCTTGATCGGCTGCATCTGACCCTCCAGGCGGCGTTTGGCTGGACGAATAGCCATCTCTTCGAGTTCTTCACGGGCGAGGTCCATTGGGGCATTCCTGATCCCGATAACGACTACGGCCACCAGCCCATGGATGCCCGTAAGGCGCGCCTCTGGGATATCGTTCACGAAACTGGGGCCAAGACGATCCACTATCTCTATGACTTCGGCGACTGCTGGAACCATGTGATCAAGCTCGAAAAATGGTTCGACAACACGCCGACAGAGGGTCTCCCACTCTTGCTCGACGCCATCGGCCGCGGCCCTCCGGAGGATGTTGGAGGCGCGCCAGGCTATGCTGAATACCTCCAGGCCATCAGCGACCCCGCCCATCCGGAGCATGAACATATGCGCCGCTGGGGCCCGGAGCGGTTCGATCCCAACGTTGTCGATCGAGCTGAGCTCGAGGCTGCCGTCAACGCATTGTCGGAAAAATGGAAACCGCGTCGGCGAACCAGGCGGTCAAAATAGAAAAGGGCCGCGGAGCTTCGCTTACGGTAGAGATACGGATGCTCGCCGTCGATCCGCCGATTGCGCCAGGCCTCGATCTTGGCATAGATCTTCTTGTTCAAATTCGAGACTGTGCTGGGGCTCACCCGCGTGCCCCATAGG
>JAICIT010000381.1 GCA_025960445.1 Bradyrhizobium sp.
AGTACTCGGCCCAGCGCCTTAAAGGGGAAGAGCCCATGGTGCTTGCCGGGGACTTCAACGTGATCCCGACCCGTCAGGACGTCCACAATCCGGAAGCCTGGGTGAACGACGCGCTTTTCAGGCCGCAAACCCGGGAAAGCTTTCAGTCATTGCTTGGCCTCGGCTTGACCGATGCACTGCGCGCCGTAACCGACGCGTCCGCTCAATACACCTTCTGGGATTATCAGGCCGGCGCCTGGCAGAAGAACCATGGTCTGCGGATCGATCATCTGCTGCTGTCATCGCAGGCGAGCGACGCCCTGATCGGTGTTGGAATCGACAATTACGTGCGCGGATGGGAAAAACCGTCGGACCATGTGCCGGTCTGGGCCGATCTCGATCTCGAGACCGCATAAAGCAGATCGCACAAAAAGCGACAGCCGCTCCGGCGGCCCTCATCATCACGTCGGGATTTTTTAATGAGCAGGGCTGAGCGAAGGCTTACTTCGCGTGCCGCGCGAACTCGGTTGTTCAGTCCTTGCGGCCCTGCACCCAGTGCTCGAGCATTTGGAGCGCCATCGCCCGGTCATCATCGGAGGCTTTGGCAATGGCCTTGTTGTAGCTTTCCTTGATCCAGGTCTCGTCCGGACCGGCGCTGTCACGCGCCAGGGTCAACCACATCAGTCCGCGAGCGGCCTGACGAGGCAGTTGGTCACCGTTGAACAGCATCTGTCCCAGCAGCGCCTGCGCCTGGTGCTGGCCCTTCTGCGCAGCGAGGCCAAGCCAGCGCGCGCCATACCGGTAATCATCCCGCGACGAGCCGGCGCCATTCAGATACAACCGGGCCAAATCGTACTGCGCGTCAGCGTTGCCGAAGTAAGACGCGGCATAGGAGAACATCTCCCTCGCCCGCTCCGGATCGGATTTGATTTTCGAGTTCGGAATTCCGCTCAGATAATAGCGGCCGAGCGCGACAAACGCATTGGCTACAATTGTCGCCTGCGGCGCCGACGGGCTGTCCTCTGCGTGGGCGTTGGCGATCCGGCTGAAATACTCAAAGGCGCGCAAATCGTCCTGGGTCACGCCATCGCCATTGGCGTACATCCGCCCGAGCCTCCATTGAGCAATGGGATGGCCGCCTTCCGCGGCGTATTGCAGGGACGTTAGCGAAGTCTCCGTCGGAGTGGACGACGGAACCGCCTTCTTCAGGGAAATGGTGGCGCCCGGCTGGGCGGCAGCGACGGGGATAGCGGCGTCTGACGCGGCCGGCGCGCCGTCGAACGCATATGCCGGGGCCGCCGCCGTTGCGGCACCTAACATCAACGCAAGAATGGCACGCTCAAATGTCCGCATAACACTGCTTCTCGTGCGCCCCGCCTGGATGGGTCACCGCGCCATTCACCGCCGGTCCGACTTGCTGCGCGTATTTCCACAACGCGCCTGATGTATGGTTAGTCTCTCGTGGCTTCCATTTGGTTCTGCGTTCCGCCAGTTCCGCGTCGGTCAATTTTACGTTAAGCCTGCCGTCAACCGCATCGATTTCGATCATATCACCATCCCGCAACAGCGCGATGGGGCCGCCAACGGCCGCTTCCGGCCCGACATGGCCGATACAGAACCCTCTGGTCGCGCCGGAAAACCGGCCATCCGTAATGAGTGCGATCTTGCCGCCCATGCCCTGCCCGGTCAGCGCCGCCGTGGTCGAGAGCATCTCTCGCATGCCCGGACCGCCACGCGGTCCCTCGTAGCGGATCACAATGACCTCGCCCTCTTTGTAGATTTTCTTCTGGACGGCCTCAAAAGCATCCTCTTCGCGGTCAAAACAGCGCGCGGGCCCGGTAAATCTCAAATTCGACATACCCGCGACCTTCACGATCGCACCCTCCGGCGCGAGATTACCCTTCAGCCCAACCACACCGCCCGTTGCGGTGATCGGCTTGTCCGCGGGCCGCACTACGTCCTGGTGCGGGTTCCATTTCACGCTTTTGAGATTTTCGGCGATCGTTCGGCCGGTGACCGTCAAGCAGTCGCCGTGCAAATTGCCGTTATCGAGCAGCGTCTTCATCAACAGCGGAATGCCGCCAACCTCAAACATGTCTTTGGCGACATAACGACCGCCCGGTTTCAAATCCGCGACATAAGGCGTCTTTTTGAAGATTTCGGCGACGTCGAACAGGTCGAACTTGATACCGCATTCATTCGCGATCGCTGGCAGATGCAGGGCGGCATTCGTTGACCCGCCGGATGCGGCCACAACGGCCGCCGCATTTTCAAGCGAGCGCCGGGTTACGATGTCGCGCGGACGGATGTTGGCCGCGATCAGATCCATGACCTTCTCTCCGGCCGTCGTGCAGAAAGCATCGCGAATTTCGTAAGGCGCGGGCGCTCCGGCCGAATAGGGCAGCGCAAGGCCGATCGCTTCCGAAACCGTCGCCATTGTGTTGGCGGTGAATTGTGCACCGCAAGCGCCCGCGGACGGACAGGCCACCCGCTCAATTTCATCAAGATCGGCATCTGACATCTCGCCGACCGAATGCTTGCCGACCGCCTCGAACATATCCTGCACCGTGACCTGCTGGCCGCGGAAGTTGCCGGGAAGAATTGAACCGCCATAGATGAAAATCGAGGGCACGTTCAGTCGCACCATCGCCATCATCATGCCCGGCAGGGACTTGTCGCAGCCGGCGATCCCGACCAGCGCATCATAGGCATGGCCGCGCATCGTCAGTTCCACGGAATCGGCGATGCATTCGCGCGACGGCAGCGAGGACCGCATTCCGTCGTGCCCCATGGCGATACCGTCGGTCACCGTGATGGTGCAAAATTCACGCGGAGTTCCTCCGGCTGAGGCGACCCCCTTCTTGACGGCCTGGGCCTGGCGCATCAGCGCGATGTTGCAGGGCGCCGCCTCGTTCCAGCAGGATGCAACGCCCACGAAGGGCTGATGGATCTGATGGGTCGTGAGCCCCATTGCGTAAAGATATGAGCGGTGGGGCGCCCGTTCGGGGCCCTCCGTTACGTGGCGACTGGGCAATCGCTTCTTGATATTGGTCTTGGCGTCCATCGCGAACCTGTTTCCGAGCCATCTCTTGTTGGATCCGGAAAACAGGATTTTCCTTCGCCTTCGCGAGCGCCTTGGCCGTGAGCCTACGTGACTATTTCATCGAGGGGTGTGGCTAAAAAGCGGCGCGGACGAGAGCTAGCTGTGGCCACCACCTAAATCTTAGGTATGTGTTGCGGCAAGGCAACATTTGTGGCGCGGAGGCCACCATTTGCCGCCTGAATTCACTGCCCAGCCCAGACCGAAACCGCCCGGCTACTCGACCTTGACATTGGCGGCCTTGATCATCGGCCACCATTTCGCGATTTCCGCCTTTTGCCATGCCCCGAGCGCCTCCGGCGCAAGTTGGCTGGTGGGCGGCAACTGGAGCCCGAGGTTTTCGAGTTGCTTGCGTACGCCGGGATCATTCAAGGCATCAACCGCCGCGGCATTGAGTTTTGCGATGACTTCTTTGGGCGTGCCCTTCGGCACCCAAAGTCCGGACCATAGCGTCATGTGAAATCCGGGCAGCCCGGCTTCGTCGGTGGTCGGGATATCCGAGGCTTGCTCGACGCGCTTGCCGTCTGTGACAGCGTAGGCGCGGATCGTCCCGGCTCGCACCTGCGCGATCGAATTGGACGTTTGATCCACGATGACGTCGATCTGGCCTGCGACCAGGTCGGTCATCGCCGGCGCGGTGCCTCGATAAGGCACGTATTGCAACTTGATCCCGGTGACCTTTTCGAAATAGAGCCCGGCTATGTGGCTTCCCGAACCCGCCCCTGCCGTGCCTGCCGTCGGCGGCGTTGGGCGCGACCTTAGCCAAGCGAGCAGCTCCTGCAGGTTCTTTGCGGGCACCGCGTTCTTGCTGACGATGATCATGGGATTGCTCGGCAGCAGC
>JAICIT010000382.1 GCA_025960445.1 Bradyrhizobium sp.
CCCGAATGGATCATGCTCGAGTTCGGCGCGGCGCTGGCGGGGATGGTTCTGGTCACTGTCAATCCCGGTTTCAGGGCAAGCGAAGTCGAGTACGTGCTGAAGCAATCCCGGTCCGCCGGCGTGTTTGTGGTCAATTCCTTTCGAGGAAATCCGATGCTGGAGACGGCGCGCGAGGTGGCGCCGCGCTGCCCGGAACTGCGTGAAATCGTCTGTTTCGACGACTGGGCGAGTTTCATTGCGGCCGGAGACGACCAGAAGATCGTGCTTCCCACAGTCAAATCGACCGATCCCGTGATGATCCAGTACACGTCGGGCACGACAGGCTTTCCGAAAGGCGCGCTGCTGCATCACCGCGGTCTCGTCAACAATGGCGCCGATACCGCTGAGCGAATGGGGATCGACCCCGGCGACGTCTTCATCACTACGATGCCGCTGTTCCACACCGGCGGCTGCGTGTGCTGCGTGATCGGTGCCGTGTCCAAGGCAGCGACACAGGTATTGCTGGAGGCGTTCGATCCTGGCCTCGTGCTCGAACTTTTCGCGACCTACCGGGGAAACGCGATGGTCGGGGTTCCAACCATGCTGGTGGCGATGCTGGAACATCCTTCATTCGCATCCACCGACCTTTCGTCGGTAAAGGCGATCTGTTCGGGCGGCTCAACGGTTCCGACGACGCTCGTCAGATCCCTCGAGCAAAAGCTCGGCGCGCCTTTTACCATCGTGTTCGGGCAAACCGAGTGCTCGCCGGTCGCGGCCATGACCATGACCACCGACGCTATCGAAGATAAAGCCGGCACGATCGGTCTGCCCTTGCCCAACATGGAAACCAAGATCGTCAATCCGGATACCGGGAAAACTGCTGCGATCGGCGAAATCGGCGAGTTCTGCACGCGCGGCTATCACGTCATGATCGGCTACTTCGAAATGGACGACGCGACAAAGGCTGCGATCGATTCCGATGGTTGGCTACACACCGGCGACCTTTGCGCGATGGATGCACGCGGCTATTGCACGGTCGAGGGCCGCCTCAAGGATATGATCATCCGCGGCGGCGAGAATATCTATCCGCGCGAACTTGAAGAGCTATTGTTTCGGCATCCAAATGTCGGCGAAGTCGCGGTGATCGGCGTGCCCCATGAGAAATGGGGCGAGGAGGTGGCAGCCTTCATCCGGCCCGCGCCCGGCGCTGCAATCGACAAAGAAGAATTGTCGGACTACATGCGTGCCTCGCTCGCGCACTACAAGACGCCGAAGCACTGGTTTTGCGTCGACGCTTTTCCGCTGACTGGATCGGGCAAGATTCAGAAATTCAAGCTGCGCGAATTGTGGGCCAATGGCGAGGTGCAGGCGCTGTGAGTCGTGTACTGGCCGACCCAAGCTCTATTGCGACTGCCACTGGTGCTGCCGTCCACCTGCCTGTTCGACCTTAACTGCCACCGTAAGTGTCTCCATGCCGCCGCCATACCTCGTGCCTCGCACCGGCGCCGCGCCGAGATAGTCGAGCCCGATTGCGAAGCGGGCATGCGCATCGGTGGTGCAGATGCCGTTGGCCGGATCGAATCCGACCCAGCCGAGATCGTGCACGAACGCCTCGGCCCAGGCGTGGCCCGCCTGCTGATGCACGACCCCGTCGGATCGCAGGAAATGGCCCGATACGAATCGTGCCGGCACGCCGGCGGAGCGGGCGCACGCGATAAAGATGTGCGCATAGTCCTGGCAAACGCCGCGTTTCAATCCAAATGCCTCCAGCGCCGAGGTCCCGCTGTTGGTGGGATCTTCGTCGAAGGTCATGTGCTCGTTAATCTGCACCATCAGCGCATGCAGGAATCCGAGCACATCGTCCTCGGATTCTGCCCGCAGCTCGCGTGAAAACATCGCCATTGCCGGATTGACTGTGGTCAGCGCTGTGGATCTCAGGAACAGGCTTGGCGGAAAGCGCTCGTCGGTTCCCCGCAGGACGCCGCCGGTATCGTGAGTCTCGATCAGGCCTTGGACGTTGATGGTGAGATCGGCCGTGGGGCCCTCGCTCAGCAAATGCGTCGTGTTGCCGAACGCGTCCTGATGCACATGAAGCCGTGAATCACTGGAAACATCGATCTGCCATTCGGCAACATATTGCCCGTCATGGCTGCCGGGCGTCATGCGAAGGATCTGAATGACCCCCGTAGCCGGCGGTTGATATTTGTAACTAGTCCGATGGGCAATCCGAAGGCGCATGACAGGAGTTTCCGGTGGCACTCAGCACGGCGGGGGGTTTTAAATCAGGTATTGCCTGGTGATGATTTCGCCGAGTCTCGAGTTGTCCGCAATGAACTCCTGAATGAATTCATGGACACCGTGCTGGAAGATATCGACCATCTGGCTATGTTCCAGGCGATTGCGGACGCCGCGCGCATGGCGCTGGGCCGCGCCCTGGCGGCCGTACGCGACGCCGATCTGGTCGAGATTGCGCACCAGATTGCCGTAGCAGCTTGCGAGAGATCGCGGCAGTGAATCGTTGAGGATGAGAAGATCCGCAATCAGCCAGGGTTTGAGAGTTTCACGATAGACCCAGTGATAGGCGGTCAGCGCCGATACCGAGCGCAGGATCGAAGTCCATTGGTAATAATCCAGCGGCCCGCCGACATGCTCATCCTCGGGCAGCAGTACATGATATTTGACGTCCAGAATGCGCGCGGTGTTGTCGGCGCGTTCCAGATGCAAGCCCAGCCGCGAGAACCAGTAGGCGTCGTTGCGCAGCATGGTCCGGTAGGCCGAGCCGTCGAACCGCAGCGAGGTTTCCTGGACGAAGCGCAGGAAGCCGGTCAGTTGTTCACGGCTCCTGGTACCTTTGCACCAGACCTGCTGAAGATCGATCCAGGCGGAGTTAATCGTATCCCACATTTCGCTGGTCAAGGCTGTTCGCACCGAACGCGAATTCAGTCGCGCATTTTCGATGCAATTGCGGATCGAGGACGGATTTTCCTGGGCGAATGAAAGATACTCGACCACGTTGTGCTCGTTGGCTTCGCTGTAGAGCTGATAGAAGCCTGCGCTGACGCCTGCGGTCAGTAGCGCCGAATCCCATTCGTTGGTCTTGCCGACGTAGGCGTTAGGGAGCGCGGTGACGCGCAGCGTCGCTTCGATGGTGCGGGCCAGATATTCCGCACGCTCGACATAGCGAGCCAGCCAGTACAGGTTCTCGGCGGTGCGCGACAGCATGCGAGGATGTTGCTCTCTCGTCCTGATCTATTCGTCCAGTACCCAGGTGTCCTTGGTACCGCCGCCCTGGCTTGAATTGACCACCAGCGAGCCTTCCTCCAGCGCCACGCGGGTCAGCCCGCCCGGCACGACGGTGACGTGGTTGCTTCCGGTCAGCACGAACGGCCGCAGGTCGACATGCCGTGGAGCCAGACCGGCTTGGGTGCAGGTCGGACACGTCGATAGCGCCAGCGTCGGCTGGGCGATAAAGCCTTCGGGGTCACGCTTGAGCTTGTCGCGGAAGCCCTCGAGCGTTGCTTTGGTCGCAGCCGGACCGATCAGCATGCCGTATCCGCCGGAGCCGTGCACTTCCTTGACGACCAGTTCGGCCAGATTATCGAGCACATAGGCCAGGTCCTTCGGGTGCCGGCAGCGCCAGGTCGGGACGTTTTTCAGGATTGGCTCTTCGCCGAGATAGAATTTCACGATCTCGGGCATGTACGAATAAACCGCCTTGTCGTCGGCGATGCCGGTGCCGACCGCGTTGGCCAGCGTGACGTTCCCGGCCGCGTAGGCCGACATCAATCCGGGCACGCCCAGCGCCGAATCCGGGCGGAAGCTGAGAGGGTCGAGGAAGTCGTCGTCGACACGGCGATAGATGACGTCGACGCGCTTGAGCCCTTCGGTGGTCCGCATGAACACCTCGTCGTTCTTGACGATGAGATCGCGGCCTTCAAC
>JAICIT010000383.1 GCA_025960445.1 Bradyrhizobium sp.
CTGGAATCACTTGCCATCGACTCGTTCAAGCACTTGGTTGTGCCCCGCGTTATTGGCTGCGTCATCGCGCTGCCAATCCTGACCACGCTGATGAGCTTCTCGGAAATTGCCGGCGGTTTTTTCTGGGAGGCCTCTTACTCACGAATGACGTTTCGCCTTTATTTCGACCGCATATTTGACCAGGTTGGGTGGTCCGATTACCTGCTGCCGACACTCATGACCGTAGCTTCCGGGTTTATCATCGGCGCGGTTTCTTGTTTTTTCGGCTATACGGTTAAACCCAATGCTGCCGGAGTACGGCGCGCGTCCATGCATAGCGTAGTATTCGGCTCGCTGCTCGTGATCATCGCAGACGTGATTCTGCTCAAGGTAATCGCCCTATGGTTTCCGGAGAACAAGGGATGAATCACGACGAAACCAAGGCGGTCCGCTTCGAGCAAATATCAAAATCCTTCGACGCGGCGCCACTGCTGGAAAGTGTCAGCCTCGAGATCGCGCGTGGTGAGGCATTTTGTATTCTTGGCCGCAGCGGGACAGGTAAGACCGTTCTTTTGAAGCTCATGGTAGGGATGCTGAAGCCGGATCGAGGCAAGATATTCATTAACCAGGAAGAGATCACCGCACTCGATAGGGCTGGCCTCCTGCGCGTGCGCAAAGCCGTCGGTTTTCTGTTTCAAAACGCCGCCCTTTTCGATTCCATTTCCGTAGCAGAGAATCTCGCATTGCCGCTGCGGCATCACAGAGGGAAAACGGAGAATCAGATCGAGGATATAGTGCGCCGGAAGCTCGCCGAGGCGGACCTTGAAAAATATCGCAATAAATTCCCAGCCGATCTGTCCGCCGGATTGCGCAAGCGTGTCGGCCTCGCGCGGGCGCTCGTGCTCGATCCGGCCATTCTGATGATCGACGACCCTTCTTGCGGCATCGATAGCATCGCGGCCTGTGAAATGAACCGGTTGTTGCTCGATCTAAAACAAAATCGCAAGATCACGCTCGTCTTCGTTAGCGACAGGATGGGCGGAGTGCGTCGTATTCCCGATCGGTTTGCCGTTCTCGACGCCGCGCACGTGATCTTCTGCGGCTCCGCGGACGAACTGGAGCGCAGTGACAACCGTCTGGTGCGGCAGTTCGCCTCACATGAGGATCTTTGATGCACTCCCACAAGCTCACCACCGGTATCTTTCTGATCGGGGGATTAGTATTGTTCGGTATTGGACTGTTCTTGATCAGCAGCCGGCACGGGCTTCTTTCCCGAAACTTTGAAGTTTATACCGAGTTCACGCACCTAAACGGATTGCAAAACGGTGCGCGAGTTCGCATCTCTGGAATGGATGCCGGAGAGGTGCTCGAAACGCGGGCGCCGGAACGCCCGGACTCGCGGTTTCGCGTCAAGCTGCGAATTCAGGAGGATCTGCACTCGCTGGTGCGGACGGATTCGGTAGCGACCATCAAGAGCACCGGCTTATCAGAGAACAGTTTTATCGATGTCGAGAAGGGTACCAATCGCGCTCCCGAATCGCCGGGAGGTAGCACCATAGTCAGTCGGGAACCGATTGACCTTGCCGACCTCATGAAGCAAGGCAGCGACTTAATGGCAACCACTCGCGCCAGTATCGAGGAAGTGCGCGGCAATGCGGATCGCGCGCTTCAGTCGGCGGGCATGGCCGCAGCTCACACGGATCACCTGGTCGTTGCCATGAGTGCCAACCTAAAGGAGATCGCGGCTTCCGGAAAAAAGACCGTAGACAACGTGAGCGAAATTGTGGCTCAGGTCAAGCAGGGCCAGGGAACGGTTGGCAAGCTCCTTAGCGATCAAAATCTTGCTGCCGATCTCGACGACACGATGAGCAATGCCCGGCAGTCGGCCATCAACTTGAACCATGCCTCTAGCCATGCGAACGAAACGATGGCCGACTTCCAGGCCCGGGATTTGCTCGGACGCGCCGAAGCGGTCCTCGAAAATACGCGACAAGCCACTCAGCAGTTGAATCAATCCGTCACCACTTTTTTGGCCAGTGGACCAGCCGGCGAAAATGCGGCCGCAAACCTGCGGCAGGCCGTGGCCAGCGCACGACAGAGCATGTCGAACTTAGCCGATGATACCGAAGCAATCAAACACAATTTCTTTCTGCGAGGTTTTTTCAAAAGACGCGGATTCTTTAATCTGAATCAGATGACTCCGGCGCAGTACCGATCGAGTAAATTCGTCAAGGGGCATTCGAGCGAGCGGGTTTGGCTGAATGGAAATGAGCTGTTCATCACGCGGGCGGACGAGATCGAGGATCTATCTAAAGAGGGCCAGGAGCGGATCGATGAGGCGCTAAGCGTGTTCGTGCCCTATCTGCCGAACAGTCCGATCATGGTGGAAGGATATTCCACCGACGGCCATCCCAGCGAACGGTTCCGGCGCGCGAGCGAACGCGCCGCTAAGGTACGCAGTTATTTGGAAAATCGGTTCGGGCTGAATCCGAGGTTAACCGGTGTGATACCCATGTCCGACTCGCCCCCTCCTGATACAGGAAAGAACGTGTGGGATGGGATCGCGCTGGTGCTGATTCACTGAAGCGACCAGTTATCAGTCAAAATTGAAAACTATGGCCGGCCGGGTTGTGGGGCGTGCGGGTTTCCTGGCGAGAGTTGGCAAGACGCACATCTCGCAAGTGTTGAAACGGAACCTGGCCACGATGGCCGGTGTGCTCCGGAATAATTCGGTGCTACGCTATTTCCTCCTCTAGCCGATATTCGTGGTGTAGGCCGCCCAGCACGGTGGATTGATCTCGCGACGCGGTAGCCGGCGGGCAATCGATGCCGGCTACCACTGGCGGGAGTCGAACCCGTTGCCTTGGTTGGCTCTGGAAAGCCCGGGCCCAATGCCGAGTGCGGCCGTCCCCGATTGTAGTGGATAGCGAATTCGCGAACAGTGCGTCTCAGATGTTGCGCGTTGAGTGGAATCAAATAATCCAAGCACTCGCGGCGGATGGTGCCGATCACACGCTCGCAATGGGCGTTTGCCATTGGGCTACGAGCGGCGTCTTTAAAACCTTCAGGCCGAACCCGTTCACCGCTGTGTCCACTTCGGCAGAAAACACGCAGTCACGGTCGTGGACTAAGTATGGATGGCCGGATTCGCCGTCCAGGAATTCCCGGAATTGCTGGCGCGTCCAGTCGGCGGTCGGATGAGCGGTGACATTACAGTGCAGAATGCGCCGCGACCCGATCTCCATTGCAACAAATACATACAGGACCTGAAACGTAGCGGTAATGGAAGTGAAGAAATCGCAGGCGACGATCGCGCTGGCGTGGTTCTGGACGAAGGTCGCCCAGCGTTGACCCACGGGTCGCCGGGGACCGCCGTCCTCTTTTAAGTACTTGCCGACGGTACGGGAATCCACAAACAAGCCTAACTTCAGCGACAGCTCGTCGGCGATGCGTCCTTCGCCCCAACTCGGATTCTCTCTAGCCATCGTCACGATGAGAGCCTGCAAGTTTCTGGGCAGCGGTCGACGACCAGCCGACCTGGACCTCCATCCCCAAAACAGCCGGAATCCGGCTCGGTGCCAGCGGACGAATGTCTCCGGCTTGGAGATGGCCAGAGCGTCCGGCCAGGGGGAAAAATCGCCCGAGCGTGACCAGGGCCAATTTCATAGCAGGTGTTGGGCGGCGTCGGCGGACTTTGCGCTCCTGGTACAGGGCGAGTTGCCGCCGAAGAAACAAGTTTTCAGCAACGATGGCCGCGCGCGCACGAAAGGATGCCTGCACGAGATCTCGCAGCAGCGCCAGCATCAACTCGATGAGAGTGGCCAATCAGATCTCCAGCGCGAAAAATCTAGTCCGGAACTTCTGTTACACGTTACCGCACATCGGCAGCACCTGCGCATTTGATTTTTCCGGACCACACCCCTTCATATCGGGGAGCAC
>JAICIT010000384.1 GCA_025960445.1 Bradyrhizobium sp.
AGCCCGAAGAACGGCAGCATGGTGTCGCATGCAACCTTCGAAACGCTGTTGTCGTTCGCTTTAACGGTGGCGCCTGCGAGCATGCCGCCCTCGCCTTCCAGTGCCGTGACCTGACCGATCTTCAGATCCATTTTCCCGCCGGCCACCAACGCGCGCATCTGCTCGACGCTGTGCGGGGCGGCGCGGAAATCGTCACGCCGATGCAACAGCGTCACGCGTTTGGCGATCGGGTGCAGATTGAGCGTCCAGTCCAGCGCTGAATCGCCGCCGCCCACGATCAGCAATTCCTTATCGCGGAACTGCTCCATCTTGCGCACGGAGTAAAATACCGACGAGCCTTCGTAAGCTTCGATGCCGGGCACCGGTGGCCGCTTCGGCTGGAACGAGCCGCCACCCGCTGAGATCACGACCACCTTGCATTCGAAGACGTTGCCCGCATCAGTGGTGACACGAAAGCCGGGATCGCCAATCTTCTCGATGGTATCGACCATCTCGTTGAGATGGAATGTCGGGTTGAAGGGCTTGACCTGCTCCATCAACGCCTCGGTGAGGCCCTGACCCGTCACGAACGGAATGCCCGGAATGTCGTAAATCGGTTTTTCGGGATAGAGCTCGGCGCACTGACCGCCGATCTTGTCGAGAATATCGACAAGATGAGCCTTCATATCCAGCAGCCCGAGTTCGAACACGGCAAACAGTCCGCACGGGCCCGCGCCGATAATCAGCACATCGGTTTTGATCGCTTCGCTCATGTTGCTTCTTTTCGGTTGAACCTGCCGCCAGGCGCGTTTCGGCCCGGCTTGTCTAGCCAACGTACGGGAGCGAGGAAAGCCATAATATGCCCCCGGGCAACCCGACAAGCCCTTGCCGCCATTCAACAACTGCGCTGTAAGGACATGAACTTCCGGAGAGTCCCCGTGAACGCCCCTGCCCGTCTCGATTCAACGCCGCGCCTCGAAGATTTTCCCTACCGGCTCACCGATAATGTGCGCTTTGCCGACCTTGATCCCAACGAGCACGTCAACAACGCGGTCTACGCGACGTATTTCGAAACCGGCCGCGTCACTCTGATGAAAGATCAGGGTTACGGGCTGATGCCTCCCGGCCTGGCCTGGATCATGGTGCGGCTGGACATCCATTTCCGCGCCGAGCTGCGCTGGCCGGGTACGATCGAGATGGGGCTCGGGGTCGCGAAGTTCGGCCGCACATCCGTGACATTCGATCAGGTGGTTTTTTCGGCGGGAACTTGCGTCGCCTCCGCGCAATCGGTGTCGGTGCTGATCGACGACAATACGCGCAAACCGACCCCGCTTACGGCGGAGATCGTCAGGAATTTCCAGCCATGGCTCCGCCGCGGCGTCGAGATAACGCAGCCGAAATTCTAAAACTGGAAGCGAATTGGGAAGCGGCTCGCGTCAACAAAGCGCGTCGTGAAAAGATTCAGGCCTGCCGCTCCGGCGTGGAGACCACGAGACCATCGAGGTCGTCGGTGACCTTGATCTGGCATGAGAGCCGCGAATTCGGGCGCACGTCGAAACCGAAGTCGAGCATGTCCTCTTCCATCGGTGATGGAGCTCCGACTTTCTCGCGCCAGGCCTCATCGACATACACATGGCAGGTCGCACAGGCGCATGCGCCGCCGCATTCGGCTTCGATGCCGGGAACCGCGTTTCGGATCGCGGCTTCCATAACGGTCGCGCCGTTCTCGACATCAATGATGCGGGTCTCGCCGGAATGATCGACAAAGTGAATCTTGGCCATGTTTTCTCATGCTGCCGGAATTGGGGGCCCGGCCTCCTATATCGGGTCGCTCCCCTCCGCGCTAGTGCGCGGATTTAGGGTTGCAGCCGATAGTCCCGCGCCCAATCCATCGAAAGCGCGAATTGAGAAGCCCAGCAGAATCCGGGGTTTCCTGGTGCGCGGGTTTCTTGCCTTGGCGGAAGCCGGTCGCTCGAACGCGCAAGTGCCGGCACCTGCGGGAGAGCGCAGATATATGCGGAGTTTTTTGCGCGAGATCAGGAGTGGCGGAGGATTTCATCGACAGCCGAACGCGCCAGCGCGACCGCATCGTTGAGTTCGGCCAGTGCCTCGGTCTGGTCGCCTCGCTTCTGGATCACCGCCTCCAAACGAGCGGCGGCATCGGCCACGCCGAACGCGCCGATCGCGCGCGCTGAACCCTTCAATGTATGCGCCAGCGCTCCCGCATCAGCGGGCAAGGCCGCAAGCATGCCGGCGAGATTGGCCGCTTGCGCCGAAAACAACGCCAGCACTTCACGCTCGAGCCGATCGTCATCCAGTGTCATGCGCCGCAAATGCGCGAAATCGATCGGGCCGTCATCGGGAGCGAGCGGCGGGGATGGCATCCAGTCAATCCGTTCCACGTGAAGCGGCATGGCGAACCCAAAATCATCTCGCCAAACCGTGCCGGCAGCGAGGTCTGCTCAGCGGATCACGAAAATGGTTAACGAAACGTTTTGCACAGGCCCGTTCGCCATCTTTTTGGCTAACACTTGCCTCAATTACCGGGGACGAAGAAAAAACGCTTGCATCTGCAATGGCTTACGGGCTCGTACTGTTAACGATGATTAAGAATAGGTTAACGCGGCCATTTCTTTCGCAACGCCTTCCCCATAGGATGTTTCGGGATGGGGGCGAACAGCCGATCGATGGCCGCGCGTTCGTGACCAAGCGCAGGGAATAATGCCGGGTCGAGCTTCGCGAGGGGAATTTCGCGTCACGCTCTCCGGCATTTGTCAAAAGTAAACGAGGGCTCAGCTGACGATGGCGAACAATCCAAAAAAGGTCAAAGACCCTACAGAAGTCGCGCTTTCTGCCATTCAGGAAGCTCTGAACATCGGTGATGCCTCGCCTGTTGAGAACGACCGCGCTTCAGTCACCAACGATATGACGACGCTGAACGAAAGGACTTTCGACACCCGCCCAGGCGTCGGCCGGGACTCCTCTGAGTCCGTGCAGGAGCCGCGTTCGAGTCGCCGCGCCGCCAATGACGATCGCGAAACCATCGGACAGATCCTGCAGGCGATTCAGAAGGGCCGCCCCGCCCGCAACGTGTACACGTTGGCCACCATTTTTGCCGTCATCTGGAGCGTCGGCGCGGCGCTATTGACGATCGGCTTCCTTCCCTCGCTGCAGGCCACGGTCGGACACGGCAGTGCCGGCACGTTGGCGCTCGCCGGTCTGGTTGCTGTGTTCTTTGCGCCGGTGCTGCTGTTTTATTTTCTCGCGAGTCTTTCCTGGCGCGGTCAGGAACTGCGGATGATCGCGCAGTCGATGGCGCAAGTTGCTATCCGCTTTTCGGAGCCGGAGGCAGCCGCAAGCGAGTCGATCGTCACCGTCGGTCAGGCGATCCGCCGGGAAGTGGCGGCGATGGGCGACGGCGTCGAGCGAGCGATCGCGCGCGCCGGCGAACTCGAAACGCTGGTTGCCAACGAAGTCTCCGCGCTTGAGCGCGCCTACAGCGACAACGAGGTGCGCATCCGCGCCCTGTTGCAGGATATCGCCCATCAGCGTGACAATCTGGTCGGCCAGGCCGAGCAGGTTCGTAGCGCCATTTCCGGCGTGCAGATCGATTTGCGCCACGACATCGCGCTGATCTCGGACGCGATCGCCTCCCGTGTCGACGAGGTAGCGAAAAGCATCACCGGCGCGCTGGAAGAGCGCGGCGCTCATATCACCCAGGCGCTCGGCAACGCCGGCGACAACATGATTCTTGCGCTCGGCGAACGCGGTGGCGACCTGCTCGATCGGCTGGAGGAAGCCAGCGCCGAGACGACCCGAGCGGTGCTCGACGCCAGCGAACGCCTCACCAGCAGCCTCAATTTCAAGACCGGGCACGTCCATGACGAGTTCGTCGATTTGGCCGATCGCGTC
>JAICIT010000385.1 GCA_025960445.1 Bradyrhizobium sp.
CGATCAGCCTACCGACCAGACGAAGGGCGCGGCGCCGCCGGGACCAGCTTTCATGCTGACCGGAATGTGGCGACCGCAGCCGGCCGCAAGCCCTTCGAACAATCCGTGCAGCACACGCGCACACGCCGGATGGTAATCGCCTACATCGGCCATCAACCTCCAGGTTTGCTGCCTGAGTTCGAAAACGCCGCCCGCCTCCTCAACGCCCACAACGTCGTCCTGTGCCTCAAACAGCGCGCACAGGAACGCCGCGTACTGCCGAGCAGCTCCTCGGCTCGCGGCCAAGCCGTGCGCGATGTCGTCGAAATACTGCATGCCGATCAGCTTGCCGGTGAGGTGCAGAAGATGTCCGCCATCTTCCGGGCCGAACAATTGCACCATCACGGGCGCGGCAGTGCGCACATATTCCATCGCATAACTGCGATAGGCTTTCTCCAGCCGCGGCTTCGGCCAGTTTTCGACCGGCAATGCGGGCGCCGTGGCAGGATCAAACATGGGCGCATCGAGATGACGCGCGAACATTAGCCGCTGATCGACATCGATCGCATGGTCGTATTCGCAGTAATAGCCTTCCAGTCCATCCTGACCGTCAACGCTTTGCTTGGTGCAGACGAAGCCAAGATTGGGATTGCCAAGGCTAACGCCATTGTTGGAATGCCAGCCCCGCAGCATCGCGCGCGAGACTTCGCCGGGGATGCCGCAGATCGCGGTACCGCGCCAGATCCAGCGCGGTGGCGGGTAACGGATCCACGCCTTGCGATCGGACTCGTACATGTATTCGACCGACACGCCGCCAATCCAGTTTGAAAGATAATGGTATTGCGCGGCAGCCACTGCCGGCGGCAGATGAGTCAACCCAAGCTTCTCAAGGCCTGGCAGAAAACGTTCCTGCTGCTGGCGGCGAAATACCCGAAATACGAATTCGGCGGCGTCGGCGGTTCCGCGGCGTGTCACGACCGACAGGATGAGGCCGGTGAAGTAAGCATGATAGAGGTCGGCGACAGCGCGCCACCGCCGCCATTGTGGTTCAGCTCCGCTCTCGTGCGCTGCGCTCATCTTCTGTTTCGGACCATTTGCTTTCGTACATCAGCGTTTGTGGCAAGCACCAGGCACTCAATCCAATGCCGCGCCGAGGCCGACCGCCCAGCGACCGAGAGAGCCTACACCCGAAAATGCTTGCTGAGCTTTAGCCCCTGCGCTTGATAATTGGAGCCGATGCGCTGGCCATACATGGCGTGAGGCCGCGCCAGCATTTTTTCGTAGACCAAGCGGCCGACGATCTGGCCATGCTCCAGAATGAACGGCACCTCGCGCGAACGCACTTCCAGCACAGCGCGCGAGCCTTGGCCGCCGGCGCCGGCGTAGCCGAATCCTGGATCGAAAAATCCGGCGTAGTGCACGCGGAATTCGCCGACCAGTGGATCGAACGGCACCATCTCGGCGGCATAATCCGGCGGGATCTGGACCGCCTCCTTTGACGCCAGGATGTAGAATTCCCCGGGATCGAGAATGAGACTGCCATCCGGGCGCGCCGGTATCGCTTCCCAGAATTCATCGATCGCATAGCCACCGCGGCGATCGATATCGACCACGCCGGTATGGCGTTTGGCCCGGTAGCCCACAAAGCCCTTGGTGTTCTTGCCTGAAAGATCCACGCTCAAGGCAACCCCGTTGGCGAGGTCGGCCTTTTCAATATCGACCAGCCGTTCAAGAACGTGCAGCGCGTCGAGTTCGCTTGAGGTGAGGACAGCGTTGCCGGCACGAAAACGCACCTGCGATAGCCGCGATCCCTCGCGCAGCAGAACTGGAAAAGTCTTAGGGCTGATCTCGGCATAGAGCGGCCCGTGATAACCCGCGCCGATCATGTCGAAGCGCCGCGTGCCATCGGCAATCACGCGCGTGAACACGTCAAGCCGCCCGGTCGAACTTTTCGGATTTGCGGCGGCAACGATCTCTGCGGGTAGCGCGAGACTTTCCAGCAGCGGCACGATGTAAACGCAATTCGTCTCGAGCACCGCGCCATCGCTCAGATTGATTTCGTGCAGCTTCAATTCGTCGATGCGTTCCGCCACAGTGGCACCCGGCCCCGGCAAAAAGCTCGCACGCACACGATACGCGATGTCGCCGAGACGCAAATCGAGGCTAGCCGGCTGAATCTGACTTTCGACGAAGGGATAGGTCGGCAGAATAAGGCCGGCATCCGCCATCGCCGCGATCATGCGGTCGGGCAGAATGCCATGGGCGTCGGGTTGTAGCGTGAACGACACGATTGGGTTCCCGGGACGACCTCGTCATAGCCATCCAAATGCTGGAAATGCGGAGTTTTAACCGGTTATCCGATGGCCGTCTTGACGGAAAGGGCGCCAGGGAATATCAGCATCACTTATCCCGTGGTGATTTGAGCCGGCCGGCTTGCAGCCACGTAAAATAAGTCGCTAAACAGGCCGGGGACAGTGTGATCCCGGCCTGTGGAATTTTTCCAGGCCGGTTTTTTTGTGACCTCTTTCGATGGTCACGATGGAGGTCACATGGCTGTTTCAACTTCGTCTACCTCAACGACCGCACATTATCGCCCGGAAACGCGGCTGGTCCATTCCGGCAGCCTGCGCTCGCAATTCGCCGAAACATCCGAGGCGCTGTTTCTGACGCAAGGCTTTGTCTACGACAGCGCCGAACAGTGCGAGGCCCGGTTCAAGGGCGAAGACCCCGGCTTTCTCTATTCGCGCTTCTCCAACCCCAACGTCACGATGTTCGAACGGCGCATGATCGAACTTGAACGTGCGGAGGCCGCGCGCGCGACAGCGACCGGGATGGCGGCCGTGACCACTGCTATCCTCGCGCCGCTCAGAGCAGGCGATCATGTCGTGGCAGCTAAGGCGATGTTCGGATCCTGCCGCTATGTCGTGGAAGATCTGCTGCCGCGATACGGCATCTCCTCTACGCTTGTCGACGGCCTCGATCTCGACCAATGGAAGCAGGCGATACGGCCCAACACCAAGACCTGCTTTCTTGAGAGCCCAACCAATCCGACGCTCGACGTGCTCGATATCGGCGCGATTGCCGAAATCGCGCATGCGGGCGGCGCTCGACTGATCGTCGACAACGTGTTTGCGACTCCGATCTGGCAAAGCCCGCTGCAGCTTGGCGCCGACGTCGTGGTCTATTCGGCCACCAAGCACATCGACGGCCAGGGCCGCTGCCTTGGCGGAATTATTCTGGCCTCGGAAGCATTCATCGCCGAACACATCCATACCTTTGTACGCCAGACCGGCCCGTCGATGTCGCCGTTCAACGCCTGGATTCTGCTGAAAGGGCTGGAGACGCTCGCCGTACGGGTCCGGGCGCAAACCGAAACTGCCGCGGCGATCGCGGAAGCGCTGGCCCAACATCCGAAAATCGCACGGCTGATTTATCCCGGGAGGGCTGACCATCCGCAAGCTGCGTTGGCGAAAAAGCAGATGCGCGCCGGCTCGACGCTTGTCGGATTCGACGTCAAGGGCGGCAAGCCCGCGGCGTTCCGCGCGCTGAACGCCTTGAAGCTGGCGCGGATTTCGAACAATCTCGGCGATGCCAAGAGTCTCGTTACCCATCCGGCGACCACCACCCATCAGCGTCTGCCGCCACAGGCCCGGGCCGAACTCGGAATCAGCGAAGGCTTCATCAGATTTTCGGCCGGGCTCGAGCATCGTGACGATCTGATCGAAGACTTGCAACGAGCGCTCGAGAAGGCGTGAAGCTGTGCGCAAATGTTGCGTAGCGCGAAACGCCGCACGCCATCACTCGCTCGAGTTCACATCGGCCGATAGGCTTGCACCTTGGCCGGCAAGTTGACGCCGAGCTTGATCTGACCGACCGACTTGATGATGTCATCGCCGAGTAGCTGAGCG
>JAICIT010000386.1 GCA_025960445.1 Bradyrhizobium sp.
ATGCCATAGGGATTGCCGTAACGGCTGAGAAAACGCCGCGCGTTGTCCGGCGCGTCCTTGTAGTTGATGCCGACAAGCTGAAATCGCTTGTCTCGCCCAAGCGCCGCCAGCAAGGGCGCTTCGTCGTGACAGGGTATACACCACGAGGCCCAGACGTTGACGATGCTGACATTGCCTTTGAATATCGCAGGATCGAGTCCGGGGACCGCGCCGCCGCGGTTGGTGAGACCTTCCAACGGCGGAAGTGCGGTGCGCGGCGCGGGATGGCCGATCAGGGCGGAAGGAATTCTCGAGGGATCGCCCGTACCCAGCCGATACCAGAATAGCGCGATCAGGGCGGCAAAGGCGATCAGCGGCAGCGTCATCAGCAGAGAGCGCCGCTGCGACATTGCCGCTGTCGTCGAGGGCTCGCTCATTTGAATTCCGTCGCGCTTCGCCCGGAACGCCTCACGACCCCCGCGGCATCAAGCTCGCGCAGACGTTGCTTCTGGCGGCGATAGTCGATCGTGATCCAGGCAATGAGAATAGCCACCACCACTGTCACCAGCAGGTAGGAGGAGACGATAAAGGGCGCGTAAGGACCAAGCGACAAGGCGGTCATGGCAACTGGCTCGCCTGCTTCAATTGCAGAGCCCGCACCCGACGACGCAATATTTCGTTGCGCATCGCCGCCAAATGCAACGTCAGAAACAACAGCGAAAATGCCAACGCCATGATCAACAGCGGAATCAAAAAAGCCCGATCAAGCGTGGGGCCGCCCAGCCGCAGCACCGATGCGGGCTGATGCAAGGTGTTCCACCAGTCCACCGAGAATTTAATGATGGGCAGGTTGATGGCGCCAACTAGCGTCAACACCGCCGCCGCGCGCGCGGCGCGCGAAGGATCTTCCACCGCTCGCCACAATGCGATCAGCCCGAGATACATCAGAAACAGGATCAGCACCGAAGTCAGCCGCGCGTCCCACTCCCAATAGGTGCCCCACATCGGCCGGCCCCACAGCGAGCCTGTCGCGAGCGCGAGAAATGTGAAGCAGGCGCCGATCGGAGCGGCGGCTTTGGCTGCGACATCGGCGAGCGGGTGCCGCCACACCAAGGTTCCAAGCGCAGCCAGGCTCATCACGCCCCACACGAACATCGAAAGCCAGGCATTCGGAACATGGATGAACATGATCTTGACGGTCGCGCCCTGCTGGTAATCGTCGGGCGCCATCGCCGATTGATAGAGACCGATCAGCAGCAGCACGAACGTCAAACCCGCCAGCCACGGTAGTAGCCGCGAGGTCAGCGTCAGGAACCGGGTCGGATTGGCCAGATCGAGCAGCGTCATTTCATCCTGTTAATGGTCGCGACTGCGACAGGCAACCAGCAGAGAGGGCCTCAGCGAGAGTTGATCAGCATTGAACTGGACGATCTCGTTTCCACCGCTCGCTATTGGCTTTTGCTCCGACGCTTCGAATCGTGTCCTGTCTTCCTGGTCAGTCGAGTCCGTGGCGAAGGCTGGCGGCAGCAGCGAACGGTCCGATCACGAAGCTGATCAGCGAGAGCGCACACAAAATGGTAAATGGCGCACCGAACGAGAATCCACCGATCGCAGCCTCCGAAGCCGCCACACCGAAAATCAGCACGGGAATGGACAACGGCAGCACCAGCACTGCGAGCAAGAGACCGCCGCGATGCAAGGTCACGGCCAATGCCGCCCCGATCATACCTGTGAACGTCAATGCCGGCGTCCCCACCAGCAATGTCAATCCAATGGCCGAGGTCGAGGTGGCATCGAGGTTCAACAGCAGCCCCAACGCGGGCGTGGCGATCACGAGCGGCAAACCAGCGGCGAGCCAGTGCGCCAGAGCCTTGGCGGCGCAGGCTAGCTCCAGCGGGACGCGCCCCATCACAATCAGATCGAGCGAGCCGTCCTCATGGTCGGCCATGAACAGCCGATCGAGCGTAAGCAGGCTCGCCAGCAGCGCACCGAGCCACAATATGGCGGGCCCCAGCCGCGTGAGCAGCGCGAGATCGGGGCCGAGCGCGAACGGCATCAGGACCACTACTGTGAGAAAAAACAGAACCCCGATCAGCGCGCCGCCGCCGACGCGCAGCGCGATCTTGACGTCTCTTCGAACCAGCGCCGCGAGCGCGGTCACGAGGCGCTCCCGATCGGCAATTCGCGCGTGATAATTCCAAGGGGCATGTGAGTGGCCGCGACGATCAAGCCGCCGCGCGCGAGATGATCGATCATGAGTGCTGCGAACATGCTCTGGCCGGCGCGATCGAGCGCGTTGGTCGGCTCATCCAGCAGCCAGATTGGCCGCCGGACCGTGAGCAGGCGGGCGATCGAGAGCCGCCGCCGCTGGCCCGCCGACAAGTATGCCGCCGGTAGGTGAATCGCATGGTCGAGCCCGACAGTGGCAAGACATCCCTTTGCGTCGGATGCGTCGCCGCCGAGGAATTTCTGCCAGAATAAAAGATTCTCGATCACACTCAATGCCGGCTTGAGCGCATCGCGA
The DNA here is from genome assembly GCA_025960445.1 of Bradyrhizobium sp. Classification (GTDB taxonomy): domain Bacteria; phylum Pseudomonadota; class Alphaproteobacteria; order Rhizobiales; family Xanthobacteraceae; genus Bradyrhizobium. Next base: position 2,504 of record JAICIT010000386.1, read on the forward strand.
TGGGCGACATAGTGGGCCTGTTCCGGCAGTGTCAGCTCGACGTCGCCGCCTTCGAGCGCGATCGATCCAGCGGCTGGCGCCAGCAGGCCCGCGATCATCCGCAGCAGCGATGTTTTGCCCGAGCCGTTGGTGCCGACGACGGCCAGCGCCTCGCCGGCGCAGGTCTCAAAATCGAGCCCGGAGAACACGTCTCGGCCACCCCGCATACACCTGATGCCCCGTCCCGAGAGCCGCATTTCGTCCCTTCACAGCCCTCTGGAATCTGTGGCTACCGCAGCAGAACTCTTCGGTAACGCAACGCTGCGGCACGCTTGCCGGTGTGGCGGTGCCACTGGAATGATTCTATAAGCCGGAACTTGATGCAGCACAGAATCTGCGGCTGCAAGCCATCAGGCCAAAACCCCGTTGAAGGTTCCATGATACCCTCGCGGGCTCAAAACGAATGAATTGGGATCCCCTCATATGACCTCGCTCGACAGCTTCAAAAGCCAGAAGACCCTCAAGGTCGGCACCAAGACCTATGTTTATTACAGCCTGCCGGCCGCCGAGAAAAATGGCCTGAAGGGGATATCCAAGCTTCCCTATTCGATGAAGGTGCTTTTGGAAAACCTGCTGCGCAACGAGGATGGCCGAACCGTCAAGAAGGACGACATCATCGCGGTCTCGAAATGGCTCAGCAAGCGCAAGCTCGAGCATGAGATCGCATTCCTCCCGTCACGCGTGCTGATGCAGGATTTCACCGGCGTTCCGGCGGTGGTCGATCTGGCGGCGATGCGCAACGCCATGCAGAAGCTCGGCGGAGATGCGGAAAGAATCAATCCCCTGGTGCCGGTCGATCTCGTCATTGACCACAGCGTGATCGTTAACTTTTTCGGCGACAACAAGGCTTTCGCCAAAAACGTCGTCGAGGAGTACAAGCAGAACCAGGAACGCTACGAATTCCTCAAATGGGGTCAGAAAGCGTTTTCGAATTTTTCCGTGGTGCCGCCGGGCACCGGCATCTGCCATCAGGTCAATCTCGAATATCTCGCGCAGACGGTATGGACGCGCAAAGAGAAGATGACGGTCGGCAAGAAGAAGGGCACGTTCGAGGTCGCCTATCCCGATACGTTGGTTGGCACCGATTCGCACACCACGATGGTGAACGGTCTTGCGGTGCTCGGCTGGGGCGTCGGCGGGATCGAAGCTGAAGCGGCGATGCTGGGCCAGCCGCTATCGATGCTGTTGCCCGAAGTGGTTGGCTTCAAGCTCAAGGGTCAACTAAAGGAAGGCGTGACGGCGACCGATCTGGTGCTGACAGTCACGCAAATGCTGCGCAAGCAGGGCGTGGTCGGAAAATTCGTTGAATTCTTCGGCCCCGGTCTCGATAACCTCTCGGTG
>JAICIT010000387.1 GCA_025960445.1 Bradyrhizobium sp.
ATGCTCCAGGGCAATCTTCTGCCGCTCACCTCGACGGTCGCGGCGCGTGAGGCCGGCATTGCCTATGTGCCGGAGAACCGGCGCATGATGCTGTTCCCCACCGAGCCGATGTACAAGAACATCTCGATTTCGGTCTTGCAGCGTATTCATCGGCTTTTGCTCAAGCCGCAGGCCGAACGCGAAATCGCCAAAAGGCACATCGCCGATCTGCAGATTCGACCGGCGAATGCCGAAATGCGGGTGGGACAACTTTCAGGCGGCAATCAGCAGAAGGTGGCGCTGGCGAAATGGCTAACCCACAAACCCAAGGTGCTCATCCTCTCGGAGCCGACGCGCGGCATCGATGTCGGCGCAAAGGAAGACGTCATCCGCATCGTTCGGGCGCTGCGCGATCAGGGCGTCGCCGTGATCGTGCTGTCGACCGAGCCCGAAACCATCCTGACGCTGGCCGATCGCGTCGTCGTCATGAAGCGCGGCCGGGTTGTAAAGACCTTCGAGGAGGGACACGTGGAGAAGGCGGATCTGCTGGCAGCCGCGTGAGGGATTAGGATGGGCCGAGAGGGCTGAGTGGTGAACCGATGCGATATAGAGAAGAGAAGCGGATATGACTGACGCTGCGAAGCCCCTCAGCAAGCCATTCGATCCGGCGCATTTCCTGCGAAATCAATTGCGCAATATCGCGCCGTTGATCACGCTGATCGCACTGTTTCTATTTTTCTCGGTCGCCAGCCCGTCATTCATGACGCTCGACAACTTTGCCAATATCCTGGCTCAGGTGTCACTGACCTCGATCATCGCAGTTGGACTTACGTTCGTCATTCTCACCGGCGAGATCGATCTCTCGGTTGCTGCCGTCGCCAATGCCATCGGCATCGTGATGGCATTCTTCACGCTGCAGCCGGACTACGCCAACATTCAGAACTTGCCGATGCCTGGCCCCGTCGCGGTGGTTCTGGCGCTGGCGGCGTGCGGCTTGCTTGGGCTTGTCACGGCTTTCGGGGTCACGCGGATCGGCATTCCATCCTTCATCATGACGCTCGCCATGATGCAGATCGCGGCCGGAATTTCCGCCATGCTTGTGCGCGGGCAGATCGCCTATAAATTTCCCGCGATTATCCAGGTGCTCGGCTCTGGCAAATATTTCGGCGTTCGCTGGCTCATTGTCGTGGCCGTGCTGGTGCTGCTGATTGCGCACCTCGTTCTCACCTACACCCGGTTTGGTCGCTACGTGTATATGACAGGCGGTAACCGCGATGCGGCCGAATATTCGGGCGTCAACGTGAAGTTCATCATCGGCGCGGTGCTCGTGATCTCGGCGATGCTCAGCGGCTTTTCCGGCATGCTGGGCGTCGCCTACTTCGGCAGCGCGCAGCAGAACCAGTTCGACACATTCCTGCTGGATGCGATTGCCGCCGTTGTGGTCGGCGGCACCAGCCTGTTCGGCGGGCGAGGGGGCATCGGCAATACCATCATCGGTCTGTTGGTGCTCGGGGTGCTCAACAACGGCCTCGACCACGTCAATATCGATAGTTTCCTGAAAATTCTGATCCGCGGCCTTATTTTGCTCATCGCGCTCATCATCAATGTCTATGCGCAAAAGATGCGCGATTCCAGCGCGGCGACGGAGTGACGGAGGTCAGTGCACGCCCAAACGATCGGAACGCGTGGGCGGAGGCTCTAAGTTAGCAGCTTGTCCAACGTGATCGGAAGATCGCGCACGCGCTTTCCGGTGGCGTGATAGGCCGCGTTGGCGATCGCCGCTGCGACGCCGACAATCCCGATCTCGCCCAACCCTTTGATCCCCATCGGGTTGACGATTTCGTCCGGCTCATCGACGAAGATCACGTTGATGTCGTACACGTCGGCGTTCACCGGCACGTGGTACTCGGCGATATTGGCGTTCATGATGCGGCCGAAGCGATGGTCGTACACCGTCTCCTCGTGAAGGGCCATGCCGATGCCCCAGACCACACCGCCCATGATCTGGCTGTGAGCGGTCTTGGTGTTGAGTATCCGACCTGCGGCAACCGCGCTGACGACCCGGGTAACGCGGATGACCCCGAGCTGTTCATCCACTTTCACCTCGGCGAACACCGCCGAGTGTGTGTTACGGGCATGCGAATTGTCTTCCGGGAAACTATTGGTCTTTTCTTTTTCGATTCGATCTATCGCGCCATTCCGCATCGCGTCCGCGATCGAGACAGCGCGGCTCTCGTCCCGCTTGCTGACGATCTTGCCATCGGCAAGAACGACGTCTTCGGGCTTCGCGTCTGCCAGCGGCGATCCCTTGATGGCCTTCGCCAGCGCCAGCAGTTCCTTGCGGACCTCTTCGGCCGTTGCCGCCACCGCGTGCGATGCGGAAGCCGCCGTCCACGATCCACCTTCGACTGGCGCTTGCGGCAAGGTCGAGTCGCCGAGCTTCATGGTGATGTTCTCGATCGGCAGTCCGAGCGTGTCGGCCGCGACCTGCGACAGGATTGTGTAGGTGCCGGTGCCGATATCGGAAGCCGCGCAGGATACTTCGGCGTGCCCATTGGCGGTAAGAACGATGCGGGCGGCCGTCGGCATCTGCAAGGCTTCCCACACGCCGGTCGCCATGCCCCAGCCAACCAGTTCGTGGCCGTCGCGCATCGAGCGCGGCTCCGGGCGGCGCTTGTTCCAGCCAAAGGCTTCAGCGCCCTGACGGTAGCACTCGCGGAGCTGCTTGCTGCTGTAGGGCACGTCCTGGTTCTGATCGCGATCCGAATAGCAGCGCAACCTTAGCTCCACGGGATCGAGCTTGAGAGCGACGGCCAGCTCGTCCATCGCGCACTCAAGGGCATAGACGCCGGTCGCCGCGCCTGGCGCGCGCATGTCGCAGGAGGTCGGAACGTCGAGCCGCGCCACCCGATGCACATATTTCGCGTTGGCAGACTTGTAGAGCAGTGCCGCCCAACCGGTATCGTTACGGGCGAAGTCTTCAAACTGAGAGGTGACGCCAATGGCCTCGTGAGTGATGGAATCAAGCGTTCCGTCCGCCCTGGCTCCGAGGGCAAGCCGCTCGATGGTCGCCGGCCGGTGGCCAAGACCATACATCTGCCGGCGCGTCAGAACGAGGCGCACCGAGCGTTGCAGCGCCAGCGCTCCCAACACGGCCAGCACCACCTGATATTGCGGACGCAGCCCCGAACCGAACGCGCCGCCGACATACGGCGAGACAACCCGGAGATCGTCGGACTTCTTCTCGAATACGCTACACAGGTAACGCTGCACGTTCTGCACGCCCTGCGTCTTGTCATAGACCGTGAGCTTGCCGCCGCCGTCCCACACCGCAGTGGAGGCGAACAACTCCATCGGGTTGTGATGCTCCGTCGGGATGAAATATTCGAGCTCGCGACGCACTTCCGCTGCCGCAAAGGCTTTGGCGGCATCGCCGTGCGGCTTGTCGGGCTTCTCCACGACGAACGCCTGGCCGCGCTGCTGGTAAAGATCGGTGACAGAGTCCTGCTTCTCATAGTCGACGCGTACCAGCGAAGCGGCGTAGCGCGCGATCTCCCATTCCTCCGCCAGCACCAGCGCGATTGGCTGGCCGCTGAATTTGATCTGATCGTCATACAATGGTCGAAACGGCGAGCCTTGTTCCGGCGCGACCTCATCCTTCCAGGCCTGATCGCTGCTGGCCATGCTGGGTCGGTTCTCGTGCGTAAGCACGTCGAGCACACCTTGGACCCCCAGCGCCTGGCTGGTGTCGATGCGCCGGATGCGGCCTTTGGCAATCGTGGACTCGACGACGCTGCCGTAAGCGAGACCGCTTGCGTTGAACTCGCCGGCATATTTGGCCTTGCCGGTGACCTTGGCGGGGCCGTCAACGCGGGAGGTAGCGGTGCCGATG
>JAICIT010000388.1 GCA_025960445.1 Bradyrhizobium sp.
GGCCTCGCCTCTGATCACGGCAAGGGCCGCGATCACCGTAGCGTTGGTGCGGACCATGGTGCGAGCGGCATCGGGCGTGACGCCGTGACGGCCAGCCGAATCGATGTACGATTGGACATAGGAGCGGTAGCGCGGATCGTCTTCAGGATTGACGAGATCAAAATCCTGGCCAGCCTTGATCGCGAGTCCAAACCGCTTGATCCGCGCTTCGACGACCGAGGGACGTCCGACGAGTATCGGGCGCGCCAGCTTCTCTTCCAGGACCACTTGCGTCGCGTGCAGCACGCGCTCGTCCTCGCCCTCAGCGTAGATAATGCGAACTGGCTGGGTCTTCGCCTTCGCAAACACCGGCTTCATCACCAGACCGGAGCGGAACGCGAAACGTTCCAAGTGTGCGATGTAATCCTCAAGTTTCTTGATCGGACGCGAGGCAACGCCGGATTCCATGGCCGCTTTCGCCACCGCGGGCGCGATCCGCAAAATCAGCCGCGGATCGAACGGGCTCGGAATGAGCGAACCCAGACCAAAGCCCTGTACTTCGCCGCTGTCCAACCCTTGCGCGCCCGCATCCACCGGCGGGTCACGCGCGAGCTGCGCGATCGCATCGACCGCGGCTTTTTTCATCTCCTCGTTGATCGCAGTTGCGCCGACGTCAAGGGCGCCCCGAAAAATGAAGGGAAAACAAAGGACGTTATTGACCTGGTTCGGAAAGTCGGAGCGCCCCGTGCAGATCATCGCATCCGGGCGGGCCTTGCGGGCCTCGTCCGGCATGATTTCCGGGTTCGGATTGGCTAGAGCCATCACCAATGGCTTGTCGGCCATCTGTTTGACCATCTCCTGCGTCAGCACATTCGGCGCTGAGAGGCCAAGGAAGATGTCCGCGCCGCCGATCACTTCGGCCAGCACTCGCTTGTCAGTCTTTTGGGCATAGACCGACTTCCAACGGTCCATCAGCGTTTTGCGGCCCTCGTGCACCACGCCGTCGATATCGCAAACCCAGATATTCTTGCGCTGCGCCCCCATCGACACCAGAAGATTGAGACAGGCGATCGCCGCTGCTCCAGCACCGGAAGTGACGATTTTCACTTCCGAAAGCTGCTTGCCGTTCAGCAGCAGCGCATTGGTGATGGCGGCGCCGACGATAATGGCGGTGCCGTGCTGATCGTCATGGAACACCGGGATTTTCATGCGCGCTTTAAGCTGCGCCTCGATTTCAAAACACTCGGGACCTTTGATGTCCTCCAGATTGATACCGCCGAACGTAGGCTCCAGCGCCGCCACCGTCTCGACCACCCGTTCAATCGTGTCCGCGGCGATTTCGATATCGAATACGTCGATGCCGGCGAACTTCTTGAACAGAACAGCCTTGCCCTCCATCACCGGCTTGGACGCGAGCGGGCCGATATTGCCAAGCCCGAGCACCGCCGTGCCGTTGGAAACCACCGCAACAAGGTTGGCGCGCGTGGTCAGGGATGCGGCTTCCGCGGCGTTTTCGGCAATCGCGGTGCAGGCAGCTGCCACCCCCGGCGAATAGGCAAGCGCGAGATCGCGCTGATTGGCCAGCGGCTTGATCGCCTGGATCTCGAGCTTACCCGGCTTCGGCAACCGGTGATAAGCAAGGGCAGCCGAATGGAGATCATCGGAATAGGACGTCATGGATTTCCCCCCGCGTGACGCTATCAGCCAGAATTCAGGCCTCAAGATTCATCAGGTCTGCGGCAGATTGAGCCGGATGTGAAGCTCGCGCAACTGTTTCGCGGTGACCTCGGACGGCGCTCCCATCAGCAGGTCTTCGGCACGCTGGTTCATCGGAAACAACGAGATTTCGCGCAAGTTCGTAGTGCCGCAAAGAAGCATGACGATGCGGTCGACACCTGCCGCCATGCCGCCATGCGGCGGCGCGCCGTACTGAAAAGCGCGGTACATGCCGCCGAACCGTTCTACCACTTCGTTCTCACCATAGCCGGCGATTTCGAACGCCTTCACCATCGCCTCGGGCCGATGGTTGCGGATGCCGCCGGAGGCGATCTCGTAGCCGTTGCAGGTGATGTCGTATTGGAAAGCCTTGATGGTCAGCGGATCCTGACTTTTTAGAGCATCGAGACCGCCCTGCGGCATCGAGAACGGATTGTGTGAGAAGTCGACCTTCTTGTCTTCCTCATTGTATTCATACATCGGGAAGTCGACGACCCAGGCGAGTTCGAAACGGTCTCTATCGATCAGGTTCAATTCCTCACCGAGCTTGCTGCGGGCGAGACCGGAAAATTTCCAGAACTTATCGGGATCACCGGCCACGAAAAACGCGGCGTCGCCCTCCTTCAATCCGAGCTGAGCGCGGATCGCCGCTGTTCGCTCAGGGCCGATATTGTTGGCGAGAGGACCGGCGCCCTCGCCTCCCTCGCGCCACATGATGTAGCCGAGCCCAGGTTGCCCCTCGCCCTGCGCCCATGAATTCATGCGGTCACAGAACGCACGGGAGCCGCCGGTTGGTCCGGGAATCGCCCACACCTGGTTTTTTGGCTCCTCGAGCATGCGCGCGAACACTTTGAAGCCGGAGCCGCGGAAGTGCTCCGACACATCCTGCATCACGATGGGATTGCGCAGATCAGGCTTGTCGCTGCCATATTTGCGTAGCGCTTCCGCGAACGGAATCCGCGGCCATCCTTTGGTTACCGGCTTGCCTTTGGCGAAATCCTCAAACACGCCGGTGATGACGGGCTCCATCGCCGCGAACACGTCATCCTGAGTGACAAAGCTCATCTCGACGTCGAGCTGGTAAAACTCGCCGGGCAATCGGTCGGCGCGCGGGTCTTCATCGCGAAAACAGGGCGCGATCTGGAAGTAGCGATCGAATCCCGACATCATCAGGAGCTGCTTGTACTGCTGCGGCGCCTGCGGCAGCGCATAGAACCGGCCCGGATGAATTCTGGATGGCACCAGAAAATCGCGCGCGCCTTCCGGTGACGATGCCGTCAGAATAGGCGTCTGAAACTCGAAGAAGCCCTGCTCCTTCATCCGCTTGCGCATCGAATCGATGATCGCGCCCCGCGTCATGATGTTCTGGTGCAGCTTCTCGCGACGGAGGTCGAGGAAGCGGTATTTGAGTCTGATGTCCTCCGGATATTCCTGCTCACCAAAGACAGGTAGCGGCAGTTCGCCCGACGGCCCCAGTACCTCGATTTCACTGATGTAAACCTCGACCGCCCCGGTCGGCAGTTCCGGGTTTTCCGTGCCCGCGGGACGACGACGCACTTTGCCGTCGATCCTCACGACCCATTCGGAACGCAGCTTTTCGGCATCGTTGAAGGCAGGGGAATCCGGATCGGCGACGCACTGGGTCAGGCCGTAATGGTCACGTAGATCGATAAAAAGCACACCGCCATGGTCGCGAATGCGATGGCACCAGCCTGACAGCCGAACCGTCTGGCCAATATGGCTCTCGCGGAGCGCGCCGCACGTGTGTGACCGGTAACGATGCATGGATGTTCCAAAACAGGTGTTCAGGATCGAATCGGGGGCGGAAACCGCCCCCGCAAAGAGGGTGAGGGTTTAGCCGAGGCTCTCTGGCGCGGCAACCGAATGCGCCACCAAACGCGCCAAAGAAACCGGCTCTGACGCGGAAAAGTGCCCGAAAACGGACTCGCTTAGGGGGGGCGGTTCGTACCGATTGTCTAATTCCACCGCATGCCTATGTTTGGGCCATGACGGTGCATTTCCCCTTCCAGAATACCTATGCGGAGCTGCCGGCGAATTTCTTTGTCCGGGTCGCGCCGACACCGGTGACGTCACCGCGGCTGATCAAGCTGAACCGGCCGCTGGCGCTGCACCTGGGGCTTGACCCGGATCGGCTCGCCAGCCCGGAGGGA
>JAICIT010000389.1 GCA_025960445.1 Bradyrhizobium sp.
CGAGCTTCGCTCCGCGGCCCATAAATGGGAGGGAAAAGCAAAGAGTGAAATTGCGCTCGCAATGACGGAGCAAATTTGGTGGGGCGCACACTGTCATTGCAAACAGTGCAACCGCATCGGCGGTCTTCATCCCTCCCCCGTTCTTCTGTGGGGAGGGTGGCGCGAAACGCCGGGTGGGGGTAGCTCGCGAGGCATGAAACAGCCCCCCACCCGGCACATCGTTCGCGATGCTCACGATGCGCCACCCTCCCCACAAAAGTGGGAGGGATAAGAAAGAGCGAGCTTCGCTCGTCTCGACCCCACAAGAGTGGGAGGGATAAGAAAGAGCGACCTTCGCTCGGCGGCCCATAAATGGGAGGGAAAAGAAAGAGCGAGGTTCGCTCACCTCAAGGATGGCCCGACGAGATCGCGGAACGTCAGCAGATGCCGCTCTTCTTGTTCCCCGTATGCGCGGCCACTAGGATGGCGCGGAACCCGGTGGAACATGGACCGGGCCGCTGACCGGCGTTGCCGGTGGGAAGTGAAGAGGAATGGCGAGGGCAGTTCTTGGGATTATCGGCGGGTCCGGCATCTACGAACTGCCGGGGCTCGAGGGGGCGCGCGAGGAAAATATTGCCAGCCCGTGGGGTGAAGCTTCGGCGCCAGTGCGGCGCGGTAGCATCGCCGGGCTGCCAATCGTGTTTCTGCCGCGCCATGACAGGGGTCACCGGCTGTCGCCGTCCGACATCAACTACCGCGCCAATATCGACGTGCTTAAACGTGCCGGGGTAACCGACCTGATCTCGTTGTCGGCCTGTGGCTCCTTCAAGGAGGAACTGCCGCCCGGCACCTTCGTGCTGGTCGACCAATTCATCGATCGCACCCATAAGCGCGATAGCTCGTTCTTCGGCAAGGGCTGCGTCGCCCACGTGTCGATGGCGCATCCGGTGTCGCCACGGCTTCGCATCCATCTTGCCGCGGCCGGCGAAGCTGAGGGGATCGCCATCGCGCGCGGCGGCACCTATGTTTGTATCGAGGGTCCGCAATTCTCGAGCTACGCCGAAAGCATGACTTACAAGAACCTTGGTTATTCGGTCATCGGCATGACCAACATGCCGGAGGCCAAGCTCGCCCGCGAAGCCGAGATCTGTTACGCGACCGTGGCCATGGTAACCGACTTCGATTGCTGGCATCCTGACCATGATGCCGTAACCGTGCAGGATATCATCCGGGTGCTGACGACGAACGCGGACAAGGCCAAAACCCTGGTTACGCGCGTGGCCAGAGATTTCCCCCGGGAGCACGAGCCTTGTCCGATCGGTTCGGACCGTGCACTCGAGACCGCCTTCATCACCGCTCCCGAAGCGCGCGATCCGGAGCTTCTGAGGAAACTCGACGCCGTGGCGGGGCGGGTCTTGGGGTCGTGAAAGTTATCTAATCGATTGGTGCGTCATGAAGGTTCAAGGCAGGCACATCCGCAGTATCTGGCTCGATGACGACGGCTGGTCCGTGAATGCGATCGATCAGAGACGGCTGCCACATCATTTTGTCGTTGAGCGGCTGACGACCTGTGACTCCGCTGCCGAGGCGATCCGCTCGATGCTGGTGCGTGGCGCCCCCTTGATCGGCGCTACCGCGGCTTATGGAATGGCGCTGGCGATGCGGGCCGATAGCACTGACCGTGCGCTCGATCACGCTTATCGGATGCTGATCGCGACCCGTCCCACCGCAATCAATCTGAAATGGGCGCTCGATGAGATGCTCTCGCTGTTACGGCCGTTGTCCGCGGCGGACCGAATGGCGGCGGCATATTCCCGCGCCGCGGATATCGCCGAAGAAGATGTCGTCATCAACAAGGGCATCGGTCGACACGGACTTGCGGTCATCGAAAAAATCGCGGCAACAAAGAAGCGCGGCGAGCGCGTCAACGTGCTGACCCACTGCAACGCCGGCTGGCTGGCAACCGTGGACTGGGGCACCGCTACCGCGCCGATCTATCTGGCGCATGAACAGGGCCGCGATGTCCACGTCTGGGTCGATGAAACCCGGCCGCGCAATCAGGGCGCCTCACTGACCGCTTGGGAGCTTGGACATCACGGCGTGCCGCACACGGTGGTGCCGGATAATACGGGCGGACATCTGATGCAGCATGGGTTGGTCGATCTCGTGATCGTGGGCACCGACCGGGTGACCGCTAACGGCGATGTCTGTAACAAGATCGGCACCTATCTCAAGGCGCTTGCCGCGCGCGACAATGGTGTGCCGTTCTATGTCGCGCTGCCGTCGCCGACCATCGACTTCAGTGTGGATGATGGCCTCACGCAAATTCCGATCGAGCAGCGCGCGGCCGACGAGGTATCGACTATTACGGGGCTGACCGCGGCGGGGACAATCGAGACGGTACGGATTGTGCCCGAGGGGTCACCGGTTGCAAACTACGCCTTTGATGTCACTCCGGCGAGGCTGGTGACGGGATTGATTACCGAGCGTGGCGTGCTCAAGCCGGACCGCGCCGCGTTATCGGCGGCATTTCCCGAACGGATCGCGACTGCGGCCGAATAGGCGAAAGAAAGATACCGTATGCAGAGCGCCTGGAGTGATCGTGACGCTGAAGCCGCGGTGGCCCGCTATGTCGGCGCCGGTCGCGATCTCGCGCTCAGGGTCTATACGACGCGCCTGTTGGGCCAGGACCCTCGCCTCGTACTGCATGGCGGAGGCAACACTTCGGTGAAGACGCAGGCGACGGATCTCAACGGCGACACGGTTGAAGCGCTCTGCGTCAAGGGCTCGGGCTGGGACATGGGGGCGATCGAGCCTGCGGGCCTGCCGGCGGTGCGGCTCGGGCCACTGCTGAAGCTTCGCGCCCGCGAAAAGCTTGCCGATGAGGAAATGGTGCGATTGCAGCGCGCCAATCTGCTCGATCCAATGGCGCCCAATCCGTCGGTCGAGGCATTGCTGCATGCGTTCATTCCACACAAATTCATCGACCACACCCATTCGACCGCAGTCCTCGCGCTCACGGACCAGGCCGATGGCGAGGCGTTGTGCCGCGAAGTCTACGGTAAGCGCGTCGGCTATGTGCCGTATCTGATGCCCGGCTTCGGGCTCGCGAAGGCCGCGGCGGAGGTATTTGAGTTAGATCCATCGGTCGAAGGCCTGATCCTCATCAAGCACGGAATCTTCAGCTTCGGCGCCGATGCACGCGAAGCGTATGAGCGCATGATCGCGCTAGTGACGCTGGCCGAGCAGCGGCTGGCGAAGCGTCGAAAACCGGCATTTGTTAGCGCCAAATTACCAGACCGCCCGGCGAGGCTGGCCGATGTCGCGCCGATCGTGCGCGGCGCGTGCAGCTTGCCCGACGACAAATCCGAGGGAGGCTGGAAGCGCTTCGTGCTCGCGTTCCGCAGCAACGAAGCGGTGATGAATTTTGTCAACGGCGCCGAAGTCACGCGCTACGGCCAGGCTGGCGTGGTGACGCCGGACCACAACATCCGCATCAAGAACCGTCCACTGGTAGTCGCAGCGCCTGGCGGGGGAGACCTCATCGGTTTCGAAAAGAATGTCCGCGAATCCGTCGCAAGATATGGCGAAGAGTACAAAGCCTATTTCGCGCGCAACAATGCTCGCGTTGGCGGCATCAAGACCATGCTCGATCCAATGCCCCGCGTCGTGCTGGTGCCCGGCCTCGGCCTGTTTGGGCTTGGCCGGAGCAAGAAGGATGCAAACATTGCCGCCGATCTTGCCGAGGCCGCTATCGCCACCATCACGGACGCCGAGGCGATCGGGCGATTTGAGCCGCTGCCGGAATCCGATTTGTTCGATGTCGAATATTGGTCGCTTGAACAGGCCAAACTGGGTAACTCCAAAGAGCTGCCGCTGGC
>JAICIT010000390.1 GCA_025960445.1 Bradyrhizobium sp.
AGGAAATCCACCACCAATTGCAGCCGCTGCGCCACGCGCCGGAGCTGGGCTCGGTCCTTGTCCTGCGGATAGCCCTTGTAGACGTCGATCAGGCTGGCAATGTCCTGCACGACCGCGGCGGAGAGCCGCCGGGTGACCGTATTCCAGTGCCGTTCCATGAACACGAACGCCACCACGGTCTGCAGCACCACCATCGGCACGATCATGATCAGCAACGCGCGGGCGTAGAGCCCGGTCGGCATCCAGCTCTTGAACGCGTTGCCCATCCAGCCATTGACCGCCGAGACGCGCCGCGAAGCGGTGCGGATCAGCGTCAGGCCGGTGTCGAGCGTACTCATATGAGGTGACTCAAGGCGACGCGACCAGGCGATAGCCGATGCCCCGCACCGCCTGGAGGAACAGCGGGTTGGCGGGATCACGTTCGATCTTTCGCCGTAACCGGTTGATCTGTACGTCGACGGCGCGCTCGTTCACGGTGCCATTGCCGGTGAGGGCGCTGCGCGGCACGGTCTCGCCTGGGGTCACCGCGAGAATGCGAAGCATGTCGCGTTCGCGATCGGTGAGATGAATCGGCTCGTCCCCCTGGCGGAGTTCGCCCCGATCCAGGTGATAGACGTAGGGGCCGAACGCGACCTGCTCCAGCATCTGCGCCGGCGGCGGCGCCGCGCGTTTGAGGATATTGCCAATCCGCAGCACCAGTTCACGCGGCTCGAACGGTTTGGCAACATAATCGTCGGCGCCGATCTGCAGGCCCTCGATCCGGGCTTCCGCCTCATGGCGTGCCGTCAGCATGATGATCGGCACCGATGAGGATGCGCGGATGAAGCGGGCGAGATCGAACCCGGTTTCGCCGGGCATCATCACGTCCAGGATCAAGAGATCGAAGTGCAGTCCGGTCAGCTTTGCACGGGCGTCGCTGGCGCTCATCGCCGTGGTGACGCGGTAACCTTCGCCGCGCAGAAAGCGCGACAACAGATCGCGGATGCGGCGGTCATCATCAACCAGCAGCAGGTGCGGCGCATCGTCAGCAGGCTTCGGCGGGGCTCGCGTGATTGTTGCGGCCGGGATCACGCGCGTTCCTTTGAATTGGGACCGGCAGTCCGCAGGATCGTCTCCAACACCTTGTCGGGATCGTCCTGGTCGATCATCGCGCGAAGAAACTGCCGGACAGTCTCCGCTCCCTCGGGCCTGATTTCCCGCAGCGCGCGGGTGATGCGATCGGTCTGCAGCCCGGCCAGCTTGCCGACCAGCGCCTCTCCCTTTGCCGTGGCAAAGAGAAGCCGTTGTCGGCGGTCGTTGTTGCCGGTCTTCTGCACGATATAGCCTTCATCGAGCAGTTGCTTGAGCACCCGGCCCAGCGACTGCTTTGTGATCCGCAGCACATCCAGAAGATCAGCGACCTTCAGGCCGGGATATCGGTGAACGAAATGAAGGACCCGGTGGTGCGCCCGTCCAAACCCGAACACCTCGAGTTCATGATCCGCATCGCCAACGAAATCGCGGTACGCGAAAAACAACAGCTCAATGATGTCCCAATGCAGGTCGCCGGATCGGACGGCGCCGGACCGCCCTTCAGGCGCTCGGGAATCCGGGGCAGGGTATGTGCCGGAGAAATTTATGTCAGCCATATTGACGTATCTTGGTTTCAATGTTACAAAACCGTCAGCCGTGACGAAACATTAGGTCGTTACACGTCCGGCGACGTTTGAGAGGCCTGAGAAGGTCCGAAGTGCCGGCTAGGCTGCCAATTGTCCACCGGGCGATTGTCGAGCGGCATTTCGGGAAACATACTGGACTTCCGCCTTCCGCAAAAGCATGTCCTGAAAGGGACGTGGCTGGAGGAGAACCGGCCGCGAGGCCGCAGGCAGGTTGAAGGACCAGACGTACTCACAGCGCGGCGGCGTTCGCGCATCGCGTTAATCGGGGAGAGAGCCCATGGGCGTTTCGTTCGATAGATCTGCGCGACACCCGGGCAGTATGCGAGAAGTTACGACGGGGCCGGAAACCGCGTCGGTTCCGACCGCGGGAAGCAAGGCAATGAGCCTGGAATTCGAAATCCGGCCTGCGACGAATCCAACATCCGACAAGGAGCGCGCGGCAAAACTCGTGGACCCGGGCTTCGGCCGGATTTTCACCGATCACATGAGCTTGGTCCGCTACAACCAGGCCAAGGGCTGGCATGGCGCGCGCGTCGAATCTCGCGTGAATTTCCCGCTCGATCCGGCGACAGCCGTCCTGCACTACGCGCAGGAGATTTTCGAAGGTCTCAAGGCCTACAAGCGCGACGACGGCGGTGTGAACCTGTTCCGCCCGGACGCCAATGCCCGGCGCTTCTGGAATTCGGCTCAACGGATGGCCATGGCGCCGCTGCCCGAGGCTCTGTTCATCGAAGCGGTCGAGCAACTCGTGCGCATCGACCGCGCCTGGATGCCGGGCGGCGAGGGCAGTCTCTATCTGCGCCCCTTCATGATCGCGAGCGAGGTTTTCCTCGGCGTGAAGCCGTCGGCAGAATACATCTTCGCCGTCATCGCCTCGCCGGTCGGCTCCTATTTCAAGGGCGGACGTGCGCCGGTATCGATATGGGTATCAGAGAACTACACGCGCGCCGCGATCGGCGGCACCGGGGCTGTCAAATGCGGCGGCAATTACGCCGCGAGCCTGCGCGCGCAGGCTGAGGCCATCGATCACGGCTGCGATCAGGTCGTGTTCCTCGATGCAGTCGAGCGCCGCTACATCGAGGAACTCGGCGGCATGAACGTCTTCTTCGTGTTCGACGACGGTTCGCTGCTGACACCGCCGCTCGGGACGATTCTTCCGGGCATCACCCGCGATTCGATCATCGCGCTCGCCACGGATTCTGGCGCACGCGTTCGCGAGGAGGCCTACTCGATCGATCAGTGGCGCACTGACGCCGCCAGCGGAAAGCTGAAAGAGGCGTTTGCCTGCGGCACGGCGGCCGTTATCTCACCGATCGGCAAGGTGTGTTCCGCGAGCGGCGATTTCCTCATCAGCGGAGGCGCGGCCGGCCCGGTCGCCATGGGCCTGCGCAAGAAGCTGATCGACATTCAGTACGGTCGCGTGGCCGACCCGCACAACTGGATCAGGAAGGTCCTGTGACCGGCTGCAACGGCTGCGGATAATCGTCCTCACCCGAAATTCGGGCATTCCCCCCGAACTCGAGCTCTTACGCGAGAAGAGCAAGGTTATAAGCGGCGTTTGCTGCGTTCGGCGACAACAGGCATGTTGTAACTCGACATTTATGCTGTAAGTCAACGTCGACTGGGCCCAGCTTGCGACGAGCGACATGAACGACAAACCGAAAAAACCACAGAAACTGAAAGCGCGACTGCCGCGCGGGCTTGCCGATCGCGGCCCCGCCGAGATCGCGGCGACGCGCGCGATGGTGAAAAAAATCCGCGAGGTCTATGAGCGCTACGGTTTCGAGCCGGTTGAAACCCCGGCGATGGAATACACCGATGCGCTGGGAAAATTCCTGCCCGACCAGGACCGGCCCAATGAAGGCGTGTTCTCGTTCCAGGACGACGACGAGCAGTGGATCAGCCTGCGCTATGATTTGACCGCGCCGCTGGCGCGCTATGTCGCCGAGAATTTCGAGTCGTTGCCAAAACCCTATCGCAGCTATCGCGAGGGCTACGTTTATCGCAACGAGAAGCCCGGGCCCGGCCGTTTTCGTCAATTCATGCAGTTCGACGCCGACACGGTGGGCTCGGCGTCACCCGCGGCCGATGCCGAAATGTGCATGATGGCCGCGGACACCATGGAAGCGCTCGGCATTCCCCGCGGCAGCTACGTGGTGAAGGTGAACAATCGCAAGGTGCTCGATGGGGTGAGGGAG